>JBFFQZ010000040.1:0-14350 GCA_041573235.1 Sulfitobacter sp.
CTGTGCGTGCTGACCGTCTGCGACATCCGCGGTGTCGGGCCTGACACCTGGAACAATTGGAAGGCCGTGCTGATCCGCGCGCTCTATCGCCAGACCGAGCGCGCGCTTGAGACCGGCCTGGAAGATCTCAACCGTCAGAACCGCGGCGCCGAGGCAAAGAAATCGCTGCGCGCCGCCCTGCCCGACTGGCCCAAGAAAGACATCAAGGCCGAATGCGCGCGGCACTACGATCCCTATTGGCAGGGCCTGCACGTGACGGCGCACGTTGCATTCGCCGAACTCTTGCGTGACATCGAAGAGGACGGGATCCTCATCGACCTGCACCCGGACGAAGACCGCGATGCCACCCGCGCGTGCTTTGTCATGGCAGACCATCCCGGCATCTTCACACGGCTGACCGGTGCCCTGGCGCTGGTGGGGGCAAATGTGGTGGACGCCCGCAGCTACACCACCAAGGACGGGTATATCACCGATGCCTTCTGGATCCAGGATGCCGAAGGCAACGCCTATGAGGCATCCAAACTGCCGCGCCTGCGCAAGATGATCGAAAAGATCCTGCGTGGCGAAGTCGTCGCGCGCGAAGCGCTCAAATCCCGCGACAAGGTCAAGAAACGCGAAAAGGCGTTCCGCGTGCCGACCCATATCACCTTCGACAACGAGGGCTCGGAGATCTATACCATCATCGAAGTCGACACCCGCGACCGTCCCGGCCTGCTGCATGATCTTGCCCGCGCGCTGGCGGCTTCGAATGTCTATATTGCCAATGCGGTCATCGCGACCTATGGCGCGCAGGTGGTCGATACCTTCTATGTCAAGGACATGTTCGGCCTGAAATATTACTCGGAAAGCAAGCAGCGCACGCTTGAGAAGCGTCTGCGGCAAGCGATCGTCGAAGGCGTCGCGCGCGCTGGCGAGTGAGAAAACGGTGTCCACGGCTCTCCCATCCGGCCCGGCCACCAACATCTCCCTGATCCCATGGTACCGCCTGTTCGACAGCCTGCTGTTCTGGCAGGCGGTCTGGTTCCTGTATTTCCAGGCCGAACTGTCCGGGGCCGAGGCGATCGTGCTGTATTCCGTCTACGACATCGCGACCACGGTACTCGAAGTGCCATCGGGCTATTTCTCCGACCGCATCGGTCGGCGGCTGACACTGCTGCTGTCGGCGCTCTGCGGATTGATGGGCTGCGTGGCGCTGGCCATGGGTGGAAGCTTTGCGGCCTTTGCCGTGGGCCAGATCCTGATCGGCGCGTCCTCGGCGTTCAAATCCGGCACCGACACCTCGATCCTCTATGAATCTCTGGAAGCCACCGGCCGCGCCGATGAGGTCGAGGCGCAAGAACTGCGGTCGTGGCGGTATTCGACCACGGGCTTCGCCATCGCGGCGGTGGTGGGCGGGGTCATGGCGATATGGTCGCCGGTCCTGCCGTTTTGGGCCACTGCCGTCACCTTTGCGGTTGCAGCCGCGCTGGTGCTGCGGATGTCAGAACCGCCCCGCCGCAAGACACAGACGCGATCACACCTGGCATCGCTCAGGGCCGCGATGCTGCACCCGGTGCTGGCATGGCTCTTTGCGCTGGCAGTACTGATGTACGGCTTCAGCCACCTGCCGTTCGTCTTTGGCCAACCCTTTATCCTGACCGCGCTGACGGATGCGGGGCTGGCAGCCGAGGCACCGCTGGTCAGTGGCGCGGTGTCGGGCGCGATGATGCTGGTGTCGGTCGCCGTGTCTGCGGTTGCGCTGCGGCTGCGCAACCGGCTGGGCCTGCCGCAGATCCTGCTGGCCGCCTTCGCGCTTCAGATCGCATTGGTCGCGGCACTGGCACTGAGCACGTCGGTGTTGGCCATTGCCGTGCTGCTGCTGCGCATGGTGCCCAACGCGCTCACGCAGCCCTTCATCCAGGCGCGCATCCAGCCGCTGCTGGAAAGTCAGAGCCGCGCGACCTACCTGTCCATGCAAAGCCTCGGCGGCAAGCTGGCCTTCGCCGCATCATTGCTGATCGCGGCCACCGGCGCACAAAGCGCAGGGCTGCTGCCCAGCGCCGATCTGCAACGCATCCTCGGCTGGTACGCGGTGGGCGGCCTCGTCTGGCTCGCGTTGTTGGCGCTTGCCACCCGCCGGATCGCGCTGGAACCCCCGCCCGGACGCGACTAGCGTCAGGGGGCCGGGTCAGCGCTGCACGTCTTTTCATGCGCTGGCAAAGCCGTTCGGGCGGGACGCCCGGCAAACTCAGATCAGTACACAAGCTAATCAATTACAGGCTGGCCTTTTCGAAAGAGACATCGCTCGGCGCCACGCAGGCCCCAGACCACCGAATGCGCGCCCTGCGCCATCCGCCCGTTCGGCACGGGCAGACGCTCGTGGAACGCAAACAGCGTGATTGCACCCGATGCGCAGCCACCCGTCCCGGTCGCGCCGACAATGAATGCCCGCTTTGCCATCGCTGCCATCCCCGCCTAGCAAAAGATAATTGCACAGCGCGGTGCCAATCGCTACGCCAGTGTTACCGCACAACAAAGGCCCGCCTGCATGAAACCCATCCGTCTGATGAGCGGCTTTTTCACCGTCGGGGTCTGGACATTGCTCAGCCGCGTGCTGGGCTTCCTGCGCGAAGTCTTGATCCTGTCGCTGATCGGCCCCGGCCCACTGATGGATGCCTTCGTGGCGGCGTTTCGCCTGCCCAACATGTTCCGCCGATTCTTTGCCGAAGGGGCGTTCAACGCCGCCTTCGTGCCGATGTTTTCGAAACGCCTGGAGGGCGACGAACATCCCACCGCCTTTGCGCAGAACGCCTTCAACGGGCTCTTTCTGGTGGTGGCACTGCTGACCGGGGTGGGCATGATCCTGATGCCCGGGCTCGTGTGGCTGACCGCCGAGGGCTTCAGCGGGGACGCGCGGTTCGACATGACGGTCGGTTTCGGGCGCATCGTGTTTCCCTATATCCTGTTCATGTCCCTGTCGGCGCTGTTCTCGGGCATCCTCAATGCCACAGGGCGGTTTGCCGTGGCGGCGGCGGCGCCTGTTCTGCTGAATCTCTTTGTCATCACCGCGCTGATCCTGGCCGCGCTAACCGGAGGGGCCGCGATCACCTGGCTGATCTGGTCGATCCCGCTGGCGGGCATCGCCCAGCTGGCGCTGACCTGGCGCGCAGCGGCACAGGCGGGCTTTGCGCTTGTGCCTGCGCGCCCGCGCTGGAACGCCGAGATGCGCGACCTGATCGTCATCGCCCTGCCTGCGGCCCTTGCCTCGGGTGTGATGCAGATCAACCTGGTGGTCGGGCAGCTCGTCGCCTCGCAATACGACAAGGCGGTGAGTTGGCTCTTTGCCGCCGACCGGCTGTACCAGCTGCCGCTCGGCGTGGTCGGCATAGCCGTGGGCGTGGTGCTGCTGCCGGACCTGTCACGGCGCCTGCGCGCGGGCGACGCGAACGGCGGGCGCCACGCGATCAGCCGCGCGGCCGAGATCTCGCTTGCGCTGACGATCCCTTCGGCCGTTGCCTTGATGGTGATCCCCCTGACGCTGGTTGCGGTTCTGTTCCAGCGCGGAGCCTCAACGGTCGATGACAGCGCGGCGATTGCCACGGCAGTGATGATCTATGGCCTCGGCCTGCCCGCCTTCGTGCTGCAAAAGATTCTGCAACCGCTCTATTTCGCGCGCGAAGACACCCGCCGCCCATTCTATTTCGCCCTCGTCGCGATGATCGTGAACGCCGGCCTTGCGGTCGGGCTGTCGCCCTATGTCGGATGGTTGGCCCCCGCCATCGCCACCACGATGGCTGGTTGGGCGATGTTCGCGCTTCTGGCCATCGGCGCGCGGCGCTACGGCGATGCGGCACGGTTCGACCGGCGCTTTCACGGGCGCATCTGGCGCATTCTCGCAGCCTCGGCGATCATGGGTGCGGTGCTGTGGTTCTTCAACGTGCAGCTCAGCTCTCTGCTGGCGCTACCATGGTGGCGCGGCCTTGGCCTGTTGATCCTGATCACCATCGGCGCGGTCAGCTATTTCGGCAGCGGCCAGGCCCTTGGCGCCTTCAGATTGTCCGAGTTCCGCGCCGCCCTGCGCCGGGGTGGCTGACCGGCGGAGGGCGCCTAACGCCGCTGGCGCATCCGCTGCAGAATCCGCCCCCATTCGCCCGGAGCACACAGAAAGCTCAGGCCAAAGCCACAGACAAAGCCCGCCAGCTCTGCCACCCAGCCATTGCCGACCGACCCGAACAGGCTCCAGACCAGTTGCAGGCCCATCAGTATCGCGATCAGGCTGAACGCCTGCATCTGCTGCCCGCCGCTGGCCGCGAGCCTGCGCCACAGCAAAAAGCTGTATCCCCCGATCAGCCCGTAGACCGAAGGATAGGCCCCGACCAGCCAGACCGGATCGTCCAGCAGCAAGGCGTAGGCCAGCGCACCGCCGATGCCGGACAGGAAAAACAGCGCCAGCATCGCGACCGGGCCCATCACCTCTGCTGCCATCTTGCCCAGTGCCAGCATCAGCACCGTGGCGATAAGGCTGTGGGTAAAGCTGAGGTGGATGAACGGATAGGTGACGAGGCGCAGCAGGTGCTGCCACGGCCATTCGCCCTGTGCCAGCATCAGATCGAATATCTGCCCCGAGAACCCCCAGTCGCGCACCATGTCCAGCCGCCAGCCAATGGCGCCGGGTCCGCCGATCACGCCCGCCTCACCCAGGCTCAGCCCCGCTTCGACCCCGGCAATCGCCAGGAACAGCAGGATCACCACCGGCGGCAGCGCGTTGATGGGCGGCTCGAATTGTGGATCGTCATCGTGGGACAAGGCAGACCCTTTCAGCGCTGGTTGACGTCAGTTGACGCCATGGGTAAGCCCATCCCAGCCCCTTTTCCAGCCCCGATCGGAGCAGCCATGACCGACAGCCAATTCACCCCCCGCGTCTTTTCCGGCATCCAGCCCTCGGGCGGCCTGACGCTTGGGAATTATCTGGGCGCGATCAAACGGTTCGTGGACATGCAGGATCAGGGCGATTTCGAGACGATCTATTGCATGGTCGATCTGCACGCGATCACGGTCTGGCAGGATCCCGACAAGCTCAGGCACAACACCCGCGAACTGGCTGCGGGGTTCATCGCCAGCGGCATCGACCCGAACAAATCCATCCTGATCAACCAGTCGCAGGTGCCCGAACACGCCCAACTGGGGTGGATCTTCAACTGTGTCGCGCGGATGGGCTGGATGGGCCGAATGACGCAGTGGAAGGACAAGGCCGGCAAGAACGCAGAGGCCGCGTCGCTGGGGCTGTTCGGCTATCCCGCCCTGATGGCTGCGGACATTTTGGTCTATCACGCGACGCATGTGCCCGTGGGCGAGGACCAGAAGCAGCACCTCGAACTGACCCGCGACATCGCGGCCAAATTCAACCACGACTATGACGTTGATTTCTTTCCGCTTACCGAGCCGGTGATCGAAGGGGCCGCCACCCGGGTGATGAGCCTGCGCGACGGCTCGAAGAAGATGTCGAAATCGGATCCCTCGGACGCCAGCCGCATCAACATGACCGATGACGCCGATACCATTGCCAAAAAGATCCGCAAGGCAAAGACGGACCCCGAAGCGCTGCCCTCCGAGATCGCGGGGCTCAAGGACCGGCCAGAGGCGCGCAACCTGGTGAACATCTACGCCGCGCTCAACGATCAATCTGTAGAAGAGGCGCTGCGCGATGTCGGCGGTCAGCAGTTCGGCACCTTCAAACCCGCGCTGGCCGAATTGGCCGTCAGCAGGCTGGCCCCCATTTCGACCGAAATGGCGCGCCTGATGAATGACACCTCCGAGATCGACCGCCTGCTGGCCGAAGGTGCAGCCCAGGCGCGCGAGATCACGGCACCGATCCTCAAGAAAACCTATGAAATCGTCGGCATGGTCGGCTGAAAAACCCGCCGGGCGGCAGACGCCCGGCAAACCCAACGGCACGCCGCTCGGTCCCGCGCCACGGGCCCCGTAAGGTGGGCCTGTGGCCCACCCCCGCCATGGACAATCCCCGTCAGCTTTGCCACCCTCTGCGCAACCAAAGGAGACCGCGATGACCACTGGATTTTTCTGGGACGAGCGCACGTTCTGGCACGCGGGCGGCAACTATGCGATGACCCTTCCGCTCGGTGGACTGGTGCAACCGATGGCCGCAGGCGGGCTTCCCGAAAGCCCCGAGACAAAGCGCCGTTTCAGGAACCTGATGGAGGTCACCGGCATCACCGCCGACCTGGCGATGCAGGGCGCGGACATGGCCAGCCGCGCGGAACTGCTGCGCGTACATCCCGAACACTACCTGAACAAATTCAAAACCCTGTCCGACAACGGCGGAGGCGAGATCGGCCACCACGCTCCCTTTGCCCAGGGCGGATTCGAAATCGCGGCCCTCTCCGCCGGCCTGTGCACGGCGGCGGTGCGTGCGGTGGCGGCAGGGCAGCTTGAAAACGCCTATTCCCTCAGCCGCCCGCCGGGCCACCATTGCGAGCCGGACAATCCGATGGGCTTTTGCCTGATGGCCAACATCGCGGTGGCGCTCGAAGCGGCCTTTGCCGAAGGGCACATCAGGCGCGCGGTGATCCTCGATTGGGACGTACACCACGGCAACGGCTCCGAGAAGATCTATTACGACCGCGACGACGTGCTGACGATCTCGCTGCATCAGGAAGGCAACTATCCGCTCGACACCGGCAAGCTTGCAGATCGCGGCACGGGCGCGGGCATAGGGTTCAACATCAACCTGCCGCTGCCCGCGGGCCTGGGGCACACCGGCTATCTGCATGCCATCGACCGCGTCGCCATCCCGCAGATCGAAGCCTACAAGCCCGACATCATCATCGTCGCCTGCGGCTATGACGCGGCCTGCTCCGACCCCCTCAGCTCGATGCTGGCCACGTCTGATACCTATCGCCAGATGACCGCGCGCATGAAAGATCTCGCAGCACGCCTGTGCGGTGGCAAGCTCGTCCTGGCGCATGAAGGCGGCTATTCGGAGGTCTACGTGCCCTTCTGCGGTCACGCGGTCGTTGAAGCGCTGTCGGGCAGCGCCATCACCGCCGCGGATCCCCTGGCCGGGGCCTTCGCCAGCCGCCAACCCGGGGCCCGGCTGGCCGCCTTTCACGCCGAACTCATCGACGACATGGCTCAAGAACTGGGAATGTAGAGATGCCTGATCCGAACCCCGACGCCCTGCATTTCCTGCAAACGCGCCGGTCGCGCCCCGCAAAGACGCTGAGGCCGCCGGTCCCCGACCGCGACGCGCTGATGCCGCTTCTGACCGCAGCCGGGCGCACGCCGGACCACGGCAAGCTAGAGCCGTGGCGCTTTATCGTGATCGACCGCGCGGCGATGGCACCGCTCGCGGCCATCGCGCAACGACGCGGCGAGGCGCTTGGCCTCTCCCCTGAACAAATCGCCAAGGGCCGTGCGCAATTCGATCAGGGGCATCTGGCCGTGGCGGTCATCGAGGTGCAAAAGCCCTCGGAAAAGATACCACCGCTGGAACAGACCTATTCCGCCGGCGCCGTCTGCCTCGCGCTGCTGAACGCGGCGCTGGCGGCGGGCTGGGGCGCGAATTGGCTCAGCGGCTGGGCCAGCCATGACCGCGCGTTCATGCAGGAGGGGTTTGGCCTGGGTGCACATGAGCGCATCGCGGGCCTGATCCACATCGGCACCGAAACCGCCACACCGCCCGAGCGGCCACGCCCGGACATCACCGCGCTGACGACATGGCTATAGACGCGATCTTTCGCGCCTTCGGCCTGGCGTTGGGCCAGATCGGCGATCGGCGTTTTCGCCGGGTGCTGGTGCTGGGCCTCGGGCTGACACTGGCGCTTCTGGTCGGAAGCGCTGCAGGGCTGGTGTGGCTGGTGGACTGGCTGATCGGAGACAGCATCCGACTGCCGCTGCTGGGAGAGGTCAACTGGATCGACGATTTCTTCAGCTGGGGCGCCGCGCTCCTTCTGATGGTTCTGTCGGTCTTCCTGATGGTGCCTGTTGCCGCCGCCATCACCTCGTTGTTTCTGGACGACGTGGCCGACGCGGTGGAGGCGGTGCACTATCCGCACCTGCCCCAAAAGCCGAGAGCGCCATTGTGGGAAGCGCTGCGCGACATGGTCAGCTATCTGGGCGTGATGATCGTCGTGAACCTTGCCGCACTGGTGCTCTATCTGATTTTCAACGTCGCCGGGATCGTGATCTTCTGGGCCGTGAACGGTCTCTTGCTGGGGCGGGAATACTATACCCTCGCCGCCCTGCGCCGGGTGGGGCACATGCGCGCGCGCGGTCTGAGGCGCCAGCATTTTCTGACGATCTGGGCCGCGGGAACGCTGATGGCGATCCCGCTGACGGTGCCGGTCCTGAACCTGCTGATCCCGATATTGGGGGCCGCGACCTTTACCCACCTGTTCCAGATGTTGCCACAGGGGCGCCCCGGCCCATCCAGTTCTCCAGATCGTCCACGCTGATCACCCCTGACAGGATGATCGTTGCGAAGATCCCCCAGAGCACGGCGGCGATGACCGTTGTCCAAAGCGCCTTTTTCCTGAGGTGGTGATGCTCTGGCGCGCCGGCGTGGGTGCCGGGCACGATATCCTTGAGATCGCCCTGCGTCTGCACCCGGATGGGCAGCACGACGAGGAACGTCATGAACCAGCAGACAGCGAACAGAACGGCACCCGAGGTAATACCCATCAGACCTGCTCCAACTCGACCAGCGCGCCGTTGAAATCCTTGGGGTGCAGAAACAGCACCGGCTTGCCATGCGCGCCGATCTTGGGCTCTCCTGTGCCAAGCACGCGGGCGCCGGTGGATTTCAGATGGTCGCGCGCCGCGATGATATCGTCGACTTCATAGCAGATGTGATGGATGCCGCCCGATGGGTTCTTTTCCAGGAATCCCTTGATCGGGGAATCGTCGCCCAGCGGGTAGAGAAGTTCGATCTTGGTGTTTGGCAGCTCGATGAAGACGACCGTCACGCCATGATCCGGTTCATCCTGTGGCGCGCCAACCTTTGCACCCAGGGCATTGCGATACTGGTCGGCCGCAGCCTCCAGATCCGGTACGGCGATGGCAACGTGGTTAAGGCGTCCGATCATGTCTTGCTCCTTCTTGCAGGTTTGGCGCCCTTATGCGCTGCAATTTGCGGACGCGCAATGCGACCCGTTAACCCCCTATTAGGCAAGCGCGGGTAACCATGAGGAACCTGCAAGGAATCGGAGAGCCCCATGGATACCACTGACCCTTTTGCGGCCAACCACCCGGCCCCAACCGCTGCGCGCCCCTTGCTGGGATTGACCGTTCTCGTTGTCGAGGACAGCCGATACGCCTGCGAAGCCATGCGTCTGTTGTGCCTGCGCTCAGGCGCCCGGATCAGGCGCGCCGATTGCATCCGCTCCGCCCGACGTCATCTGGCGGTCTACCGCCCGTCGGTGGTGATTGTCGATCTCGGCCTGCCGGACGGCGATGGCATCGACCTGATTGAGGAACTCACAGGATCTGAGCACGCTGAAAGCGTGGTGCTGGGCACGTCCGGAGATATCGACCGGGAAGCCGATGCGATGCACGCTGGCGCGCAGGGTTTCCTGGCCAAGCCGATCACCTCGCTGGCCGTGTTTCAGGAGATGGTTCTGTCCACGCTGCCTGTGGAACGGCGCCCGGTCGGGCTGCGCATGATCGCGGATGAACAGGTTTCGCCGGACCGGATCGCCTATCAAGATGACATTACCCATGTGGCCGATATTCTGGACAACCCGCCGCACGAAAACGCATTGGACTACATCGCCCAGTTCCTCAGCGGCGTGGCCCGGTCCGTCGAAGATCACCACTTGCTTCAGGCCGCCGATGCGCTTGCCCGCAGGCGCGCCGCAGGAGAATCGGCAAGTTCTGAAACCGCGCGGATCGCCGGCTTGATCCAGCAGCGGCTGACAAAGAAGATCGCAATCTGAGCGCCGTTCGACGCAACCAGTCGGGAGCAAAGGGCGCTAGAGCGTCGGATCACCGGCTGCACGGACAAGGGCGGTCATATCGCCAAGCCGTTCGTGCTGTTGTCCGTCCGCGTCGAAATTGGCCGGGGACAGCCACGCGCCATAGGCCTCCTTCAACGCGGGCCACTCGGAATCGATCACCGCGAACCATGCGGTATCGCGGTTGCGTCCCTTGATCACCGCGGCCTGACGGAAAACGCCCTCAAAACTGAACCCAAGCCGCTGCGCGGCGCGGCGTGACGCTGTATTGAGCGCGTCGCACTTCCACTCATACCGACGATAACCCGCCTCGAATGCCCATGACATCATCAGATACATCGCCTCTGTCGCTGCGGGTGTTCGTTGCAGCGCGGGTCCATAGCTGAGATGTCCCACCTCGATCGACCCGACCTCTGGGGCGATGCGCAAATAGCTGGCGACCCCTTCCCATCTGCCGCTCTCCCGAGATCTGATCGCGAAAAACATCGGATCCGTCTGCGTCTCGACCGACCGCACCCAGCGGTGGTACTGCGCCGCCGAGGAAAACGGCCCGTAGGGCATGTAATCCCATACCGCATCCTGACCGGCATATGCGCGGTACAGGAGCGCCGCGTGGGCGTCTGCGTCCAGGCGCTGCAATTCGACAAACCGGCCCTCTTTCCGGATCCAGTCCGGTTTCGGGGGCGCGGCCCAGTCGTGTACGGGCGCACCCAATGGCGCGCCGGAAAGGTTTTTCGTGTTCATTCTTCAAGTGATACGCTTCGCCGCGCGGCGCGCCAAGCGCGGATTGTCCGGCAAAAGTCGGCGCCGTAAGGGGCGCGCATCGACACCGGGCACACGCACGGGCCTTGGGGCCGATACCAAGTGGGCCGCAGTTTCCTGCGGCCCCCGGTTGTGTTTCTTCAATCCTGCGGGATCACCCTCAGGCCAAGCTCCATCAATTGATCCGGTGTCGGATCAGACGGCGCATTCATCATCAGGTCTTCGGCGCGCTGGTTCATCGGGAACAGGATCACCTCGCGGATGTTGTGCTCGTCTGCCAGCAGCATCACGATCCGGTCGATACCCGCCGCGCACCCGCCGTGGGGCGGCGCGCCGTACTGAAAGGCGTTGACCATGCCGCCAAAGCGCTTGCGCACCTCGTCTTCGCCATAGCCTGCGATTTCGAACGCCTTGAACATGATTTCGGGACGGTGGTTCCGGATCGCGCCCGACACCAGCTCATAGCCGTTGCACGCCAGGTCGTACTGATACCCCAGCACCTCCAGCGGATCGCCCATCAGCGCGTCCATTCCGCCCTGCGGCATGGAGAACGGGTTGTGTTCGAAATCGACCTTGCCGGTTTCCTCATCCTTTTCGTAGATCGGGAAATCCACGATCCAGGCAAAGGCAAAACGGTTCTTGTCGGTCAGGCCCAGCTCTTCGCCGATGACGTTGCGCGCACGTCCCGCGACGCTTTCGAACGTCTTGGGCTTGCCGCCGAGGAAGAACGCAGCGTCGCCCACACCAAGGCCAAGCTGCTGGCGGATCGCCTCCGTGCGCTCGGGGCCGATGTTTTTCGCCAGAGGCCCCGCGGCCTCCATCCCCTCGCCCTGATCGCGCCAAAAGATGTAACCCATCCCGGACAAACCTTCCTTTTGCGCGAAGGCGTTCATCCGGTCGCAGAACTTGCGGCTGCCGCCCGTCGGCGCGGGGATTGCACGGATCTCTGTGCCTTCCTGCTCCAGCAGCTTGGCGAAAATGGCAAAGCCGGACCCGGCGAAATGCTCGGACACGACCTGCATCTTGATCGGGTTGCGCAGGTCGGGTTTGTCAGAGCCGTACCACAGCGCCGCGTCCTTGTACGAGATCTGTGGCCAGTCATGGTCCACCGCGCGGCCACCGCCGAATTCCTCGAAGATACCGGTCAGCACGGGCTCGATGGTATCGAAAACGTCCTGCTGTTCGACAAAGGACATCTCAAGGTCAAGCTGGTAGAAATCGGTTGGCGACCGGTCGGCGCGCGGATCTTCGTCGCGGAAGCACGGGGCGATCTGGAAATACTTGTCGAATCCGGACACCATCAGCAGCTGCTTGAACTGCTGCGGCGCCTGCGGCAGGGCGTAGAATTTGCCCGGATGCAGGCGCGACGGCACCAGGAAGTCGCGCGCGCCCTCGGGGCTGGAGGCGGTGATGATCGGGGTCTGGAATTCGCGGAACTTCTGGTCCCACATGCGCTTGCGGATCGAGCTGACGACGTCGGAGCGCAGCGCCATGTTGCGCTGCATCTTTTCGCGGCGCAGATCGAGGTAGCGGTAGCGCAGGCGCGTTTCCTCAGGGTATTCCTGATCGCCGAACACCTGCAGCGGCAGATCGCCGTTCACCCGGCCCAGCACTTCGATCTCACGGATGAACACTTCGATCTCGCCTGTCGGGATCTTGGCGTTCACCAGCTCGGGCGCACGGGCCTTCACCTCGCCGTCGATGCGAATGCACCATTCCGACCGAACCTTTTCCACCTCGGCAAAGGCCGCCGAATCCGGATCGCAGATCAGCTGAGTCATGCCGTAGTGATCGCGCAGGTCGATGAACAGCACGCCACCATGGTCACGCACACGATGGACCCATCCGGACAGGCGGACATTGTCCCCCACATTGGAGGCGTTCAGCGCGGCGCAGGTCTGGCTTCGGTAGGCGTGCATAGGGTTCCCTTTCATTGGGCGAATATCGCGCGCAGCTACACCGCGCGCGGCCCATGAAGTCAAGGGGATGGGGCCGAGAATCCCCGGTTATGTCGCCTTGGTCATCGCAATCGCGGTATCCAGCATGCGGTTCGAGAACCCCCATTCGTTATCATACCACGTCAGGATGCGCACCATATTGCCCTCCAGCACGCGGGTCTGGTCCAGATGAAAGACCGAAGAGCGCGGATCATGGTTGAAATCCACGCTCACCAGCGGCTCGTCCGTATACCCCAACACCCCTTTCATCGGGCCATCGGCGGCGGCGATGATTGCCGCGTTGACTTCCTCGACGGTCGTGGCGCGCGCGGATTCGAACGTCAGGTCCACGACGGAAACATTCGGCGTGGGGACCCGCACGGCAACACCATCAAGCTTGCCGTTCAGCTCGGGCAGCACAAGGCCCACGGCTGCGGCCGCGCCGGTGGAGGTGGGGATCATCGACAGCGCCGCGGCCCGCGCCCGGTAGAGATCCGAATGCGCGGTATCCAGCGTCGGCTGGTCACCGGTATAGCTGTGAATGGTAGTCATGAAGCCCTTCACGATCCCTACGGTGTCATTTAGCACCTTCGCCACCGGGGCCAGGCAGTTGGTCGTGCAGGATGCGTTGGACACGATCAGATCGGCAGCAGTCAGCACCCCCTCGTTGACACCATACACGATGGTCTTGTCCGCGCCTTTTCCGGGCGCGGAAATCAGGACCCGCGAGGCACCATTGTCAAGATGGGCCTGACACGCCTCGCGCGTCTTGAACACGCCTGTGCATTCCATCACGACATCAACGTCCTGCCACGGCAGATCGGCGGGGTTGCGCAGGGACGTCACGGCGATGGGCCCCGCGCCCACGTCAATGGTGTCGCCAGATACAGTCACCTTGCCGGGAAACCGCCCGTGCACGCTGTCATAACGCAGCAAGTGCGCGCTGGTCTGGATCGGACCGAGGTCGTTTATGGCAACGACCCGGATATCATCGCGGCCCGCTTCGATGATGGCACGCAGGACATTGCGGCCAATCCGACCGAATCCGTTGATGGCTACTTTGACGGTCATGATGGTCTCCTAATATTCGGGGCTGGGGCACCTGCCCCCGTCGCGGCACGGCGCGGGACAGGCCCCCTGTGATCTGAACAGGGGTGCCGGTGCGCACACCGGCGTCGGCAAAACCGGCAACCTGGCCGCAATGGGCAGCAGGTCATTGCCGGCAACCTAGTAGGTTAGCGCTAACATCGCAACCCTGGGAAAATGGCCCTGCTAAAAGGGGCGAACTCCCGACAAAATGCAGAAAATGTCCTGCGCGCTTTGGAGCAGTCTCAGGGCGCATTTGGGCATATGTTCCAAAAGCTCCGATAAACGCGACTCTCCAAGACAATCGACGGCCCGAACCGCCCTGAAAACCAGCCGATGGAAATGTTGGAAATCGAGAGGATTTCCGCTTGAACTCCCCTCGAAGCACGCATAGTAACACGTCACACGGTTGGCGCGGGATGGAGCAGCCCGGTAGCTCGTCAGGCTCATAACCTGAAGGTCGTAGGTTCAAATCCTACTCCCGCAACCAGTGTTACAGAACCGCCCGCAGCAACAACGCTGCGGGCGTTCTTGTTTGCGCCAAGCGTCAAAAGACCAGCCAATTTCCCAACCAAATCAATGGCAAGCCTGTCGCGGTCCGGCGTCAGGCGAACC
>JBFFQZ010000041.1:0-14345 GCA_041573235.1 Sulfitobacter sp.
GTTTGCTGAGCTCAATGGCGAAATCCTGCGGCACGTCGCCGGGAGTGCGTACCTCACGCTCCAGCACGGTTTCGGGCTGCCCCTTGGCAAAGGCGTAAAGGTCATCGCAGACGTCGACCTGGGCCTTGAGGGCCTGTGCCTGTTGCAGCGTCTCGGGTGATCGGCCGCCGGCCATGTAGTAGGCGGCGTATTCGATGGCAGCATATTCCGTCGAGGGCGCGCCCGTTTCCTGGATGTCGCGCAGCTGGAACAGGGCGACGGCGTTGGGGATCTGCAACGGCTGCGTGACCTCGCCGGGTGCCAGCGACAGGATCAGCGGTTGCAGCGCAGGCGGCAGGTTGCCCAGCGTCTGCCACGGCAGGCGACCGCCGTTGTCGCGGGTGGCGGTGGCGGAATACTCGCGCGCATAGGACGAGAATTCTGCGGTCGTCTTGCTTTGTGCGATCTGTTCGGCGATGGCCGCAACCTCAGCGGCCTGCTGAGGCGGCGCGGGGATGATGATTTCGGACACCAGCACGCGGATGTTCGAACTGCCGCCCGAGCGGTTTGCCAGCGCGCGGTCGATCTCGGCCTCTGAAACCTGCACCCGCCCGCCATAGCGTGCGCGGATCAGATCGCGCCAGGCGACACCGTTGATGACGAAATCGCGGTAGGTTTCGGCAGCGACCCCGGCGCGGTTCAGCTCGGCGGTGAATTCCTCGCGGGTCAGGTCGGTTCGGCCTGCAAATTCCTCAAGCGCTGCGTCGATGCCCTCGTCGTTAAGCTTGAGGCCCGCGTCGCGGATCGCCTCGCCGCGCAACCGCTCGTCGATCAGGCTTTCGAGTGCCGCGTCGCGGGTCGCACCGCGCGCGCTGAGAAATTGCATGAAGAGAATGCGCTGCTGCACCTCGAATTCGGTCACCACGCTGTTGTTGACCGTGGCCGCAGGGGTGAACAGGTTCTGCGCTGCGGCGACGCCGGGCAGGGATGCGGACAGGGTGCTCACGAGGCCCAGTGCGGCAAGGACGGGTTTTAATTTGAACATGATCGGACGTATCTTTCTGTTCCGGTGTCGGCGGCAAATCCCCGCAAACCGATGTTAAAACCGAAATCGGTAGAGGGCTCAACACTTGTTGAACTGGTATAGCGGCGCTTGACCCTGATATCGAGGGTCACGCATTCGTTCTGGTAGCTCAGGCCGATCCCCGCCGTCGCGGCACGGTCAGAGGCCACGTCGTAGCGCCAGTCCGCACTGGCAGTCCAGAACTGGCTTATACCGAAGCTGCCATCGAGCGCAAACTCCGACACCTCGCGGCTGCGGTCCTCGGCCGGGTCTTCTTCGAGCCAGACATAGGAGCCGCCGATGCGCCCGCGCCGGAAGCTGAAGTCGCCGCGCAATTCCGCCTTCGACAGGGAGAAATTCTCTTCGAACAGGCTGCGCCCGGTGAGCGACATGCCCCGGCCGCTGTCGATCTGGCCCGCGACAAGGATATCCGACGACAGGCCGTTCAGCCCCGATGTGGTGGAAAACGCGGCATCGTTGTCTTCACGGAACACCTGACCCACGGTCACATGCGCGTCCCATCCGGCAGGATCAAAGCGCGACCAGCCCAGCCCGACGGCCGCCATCAGGCCCCGCTCGCGGCGGTCGGCGCGCGGGAACCGCGACAGGCTGAGCAGATTGCCCTGATCGAATTCCACGCGGGTGCTTTCCTCGTTCGGGATGTCCAGCCGTTTGCCTCCGGTCCAGCCCAGTTGCACAATCGGCTCGATCAGTTGGCTGATGCCCGCCGCACTGGTTTTCGCCAGCGGATAGCGCAGGGTCAGCGCGGCATGGGGGGTCAGCTCGGTCGGGTTGGAGGTCGATGTGGCATCCTGCGAAATCTTGTAGCTGTTAAAGCTCGCGCCCAGCCGCGTGTCGGTTCTCAGGCCGAGGGGGTGGGTGAAGCTGCGCAGCCAGTCGACCTGTCCGTTCAGCCGCGACACGTCACGGCCATCGACAATGTCGTCCGGATCGGCGCTGTCAAAAGACAGGTCCGAGATGCGCCTGTGGCTGTGGGCGACCATCCGGGTGCGGATCTCTCCGCCGAGGGCACGCGGAAAGAAGCGGCGCTCGTATTCACCGCCCAGCACGAGGGTCGGCAGCGTGTCGTTGACCTCGCCGTCGCGCAGGGTCTTGAAGTTGATAAAGCTCGCCCGGATCAGCTCGTCGCGCCGCGCGCGGCTGATCGTCAGCTCCGAGCGCAGCCGGTCGGCGTCGGAATAGCCGTAGCTTTCCAGGTATCCGTCGTCGCTGACGGTTTCGATGTCAAAGCGCAGGGTGAACCCTTGGGGCAGGGCGAACTGGCCGCGCCCGAACAGATAACCGCGCGTCTCGCCGGGGCGCAGGTCGTCGTTGGTCAGCGCCGCGTTCAATTCGATGCGCCCGTTGCGATACGCCTGACGGTAGCGCAGCTCGACCGTCTTGGTGGAGGAGGACAGATAGGGCGTCACCGTCAGATCCCGCTTTTCGCTGAGCTTGATGTAGTAGGGGATCTTCAGGCCGATGCCGAGCTGCGAGGTGGTGCGGATCGACGGCACGAGAAAGCCGGTGGCGCGTTTCACGGCCGGACCGGGCAGGCGCAGGCGGGGCAGCCAGAACACCGGCATGTTGCCTATGCGGAATTGCGCCTCGTCAAAATACAGCTGCTGTTCCAGCGCGTCGTGAATCACCCGCTTGGCCCGGATCTGCCAGAGCGGTGGGCGACCGTCGTCACAGATCCGGCAAGAGGTCACGGCCGTCTTGTAGAGCTGATTGTAGCGGCCATCGACGCGGTCGATCTGATTGGCCGCCAGTTGCAGCTGCTGGTTCAGCACCAGCCGCGCGCCTTTCAGGATGCCATTGCGCAGATCCGCATCAAGCGCTGCGACATCTGCCAGGATCACGCTGCCGCTGCCGCGGGTCAGGGTGATCGGGCCGTCGATTTCCAGGCGCCCTTTTGCCTGATCATAGCGGATCGCGGCAGCGCGCAGGTGGATGCCATTCTGAAATGCCTCGACATTGCCGGTAGCGACCAGAACGCGGTCGCGCGTGATGTACAGCTGATCGGCAACCAGCAGGGCTGCCGTCTGCTCCTGGGCAGTGGCGCGCAGGGGCAATAGTGCCACGAGGAGGATCAGCAGCAGCCGCATCAATCAGCCGTCCTCGCGGTGCAGCAACAGCCCAAGCGCCAGCAGGATCGCCGCGACGGGCGGTGCCCAGGCAGCCAGGAGCACCGGTATCTGGCCATTTTCACCCAGGATCTGCGCAAAGCTGCGGACAAAATACAAACCGAACCCCAACAAGACAGCGGACAACACGGCGACGCCGGTGCCCCCGCCTCTCGTATGGCGCATGGTGAAGGCGCTCGCAACCAGCACCATGGCGACCAGGAACAGCGGCCGGGCCAGTTCGGACTGCAGCCAGACCTTGTGACGGCGCGGCGAGAAGCCGGAGAATTCGAGCTGTTTGATGAAGCCCGGCAATTCGTAGATCGAAATGCTGTCTTGGCTGCCGAAACTGTCACGGATCCGGTCGAGGGTCAGCGACGAGGACAGAGTCAGGGCTTCGGAGTAGGTGGAATTGCCTTCGGAATTGATCCCCGCACGCAGCGGCCAGGATTTGGCGTTGCGCAGGTGCCAGCCGTCGTCCTTGAGCGCGGCGCTTTCGGCCTCGATCCGGCGGATCGGGCCTCCCTCCGGCGCGTAGGAAATGAACGTCACATCATAGAGCACCGAGCCGTCGTTGTTCGAGCGCCAGGCCCGGATCACCGTCTGCCCCTCAGGTGTGCCCTGACGCAGCCACAGGCCCTCCTCGGAGATCGACAGCGCCGAAGTTCCGCCCGTGCGCAACCCATCGCTGAGCTGGGCATAGCGTTTCGACGTTGCGGCGACGATCGGGTTGAACATGCCTACGGCGATGGCGCCAATGACAAGCGCCACGGTCAGCGGCGACATCAGAGATTTCAGCGCAGAGCGGCCCGAGGCGCGGGTGACTACCATCTCGGACGAGCGGGACAAGGAAATGAACAGCACGACAGTCGCAAGTACCATGTTCAGCGGCAGGATCATGTCGATCTTTTGCGGGGTGTCCAGCAGCGTCAGTTTCAGCATGTCGCCAAACGACGCGCCTTCGGCAAAGGACCGCTGGCTGTGCTCGATCAGGCCGGTCAGCACGATCAACGTGAACAGGATCAGCGTGATCAGCAAAAAGCTCATCGCGAAACGACGGGCAAAATAGAAGTGAAGGATCATGCAACGCGCCCTCGGGTCAGGCGCGCGCGCCAGCCGGGGTGGGAGGCATGCAGCAGCATCAGACAGGTAATTGCAATGCCGATGAGCGTCGGCAGATAGAGGATCGGCCACAGGTCGGCGTTTTTCTTGACCGCCGTCACGAGCGTGCCGCGCGTGCTGTCCAGCGCGATCAGCAGGCCAAAGGCGATGACGATCTCGCGCCAGACGCCAAAGCGTGAAAAGCCGCCGATCAGCAGGGTGGCAAAACCGACGAGTGCCGCCGCGATGCAGAACAGCGGCTGGGCGAACCGCGCGTGAAGTTCTTCGGCGATCGCGCCATGGGATTTGCCCGAGCGTTCCGAGATCGCATCCCAGTCGAACAGCAATCCCGGTGTGGTGGTGTTGGCGATGGCCATCTCCTGCGGTGTGTCCGTGCGGACCAGAGCCGAGATGTCAAAAGAGAAATCCGCAAATTTCGCCGTTGCCAGCCGCAGCCCCTCGCGATCGAGCCGTTGTGCAAGACCGTCCACCATGATCAGCGTCGTCGCGTCTCCGTCCCGCAGCAGGTAGGCTTCGGCGGCGGTATAGATCACGCCCTGTCCCGGATCGCGGCGATCCGACAGGAACACGTCGCGCAGCACGCCTTCGGCGTCGATCTGACGGGTATAGAACGTCACCTGGGCCGAGGGGTGCAGAAAAGTGCCTTCGGTCAGCAGCCGGGCGGTGACGTTGCGCGACACTTCCCGTTCGCGCTCCTTGAGCTCCGATTGCGCCATGGGCACCAGGAAATTGGTCAACACGCCCATCCCCAGCGCCACGATGATCCCGTAGACCAGCACCGGCCGTGCAAGCCGCCAAGGCCCCGACCCCGTGGCCTGAAGCACGGTGATCTCGCTGTCCGCGCTCATCCTGTTGGTGACATAGACCGCCGCGGCGAAGGACGCGATGGGCAGCACGGTCGCGACGAGTCTGGGCAGGCCGAGGGCGGTGAATTCCAGGAACACGATCGCCGTCTGCCCGTCGCCGATCAATCGGTCGAACAGGATCACCGCGCGGTTGATCCAGAAGATCGCCACCAGCACGAGTGCGAAGAAGCCGAACAGGATCAGCAGCTGCGACAGCACGTAGCGGTCGAACTTGGCCACTCGAATCCCTCCTTGCAGGCTCTGACGGCATTGGCGCGATCCTAGCCCAAACAGCTGGGGCGTAAAACTCATATCTGGCCATGCGCGCCCGGGCGCGCTAGGTCTCGTGGAGAAATCAATCATTAGGCGCCCTGATGACACAGCTGACACCGATTTCCTTTGCCGAAACTGACATCGAAGCGATTGCGGACAAAACCGGCCGCGTGGCCGTTTTCGTGGACGCGGAGGGGCGTCTGGATCCGGGCGCGCGGCGGGTGAACAAGCTGACGAAAGGCGCGGTGGCGCGGCTGGCGGAAAGCGCGCGCTGGAGCGATGCGAAGAACGGCGAGGTCGTGAGCCTTGCCTATCCGGTCGGGATGCAGGCAGACGCCGTGGACGTCGTGCGGCTGGAGCGGAATGCAAAAGCGCCCGAGGCCCGCAAGGCAGGCGCGGCCCTTGCCAAGGCCCGCTGCGGCAAAGCGGACATGCTGATGCTGGCGGGGGCTCTGCGCCGCGCCGAAGAGGTCGTTTTCGGCTTTGCCATGCGCGACTATGCGTTCGAGGATCACAAGACCCCGGAAAGCAAGCGCAAGGGCGCCGTCACGGTGATGCATGGCAAGCCCAAGCCGCTCAAGGACGCCGCCGCTCCGCTGCTGGCCGTGGCCGAGGGGGCGCATATGACGCGCGATCTGACCAATGAGCCTGCGAACGTTCTGACCACGACCAACTACGCCGAGCGTCTCAAGGAAATGGAAAGCCTGGGGTTGAAGGTCGAGGTGCTGGACGACGCCGCGTTGGCGAAACTGGGTATGGGCAGCCTGTTGTCCGTGGGGCAGGGTTCGCACAGCCCATCCTACGTGGTGGCGATGCATTGGGAAGGTGGCGCCAAGGACGCGGCGCCGCTGGCGCTGGTTGGTAAAGGCGTGGTGTTCGATACCGGCGGGATCTCGCTGAAGCCCGCTGGCGGCATGGAAGACATGACGATGGACATGGGGGGCTCTGCCGTGGTGGCGGGGGTGATGCGTGCGCTGGCGTTGCGCGGCGCCAAGGCCAATGTCGTGGGGCTGGTCGGGCTGGTGGAAAACATGCCCTCGGGCGACGCCATGCGCCCGGGCGACGTGGTGACCTCGATGAAGGGCGAGACGATCGAGGTGATCAACACCGATGCCGAGGGGCGTTTGGTGCTGTGTGACGTGCTGTGGTACGCGCAGGAGCATTACAAGCCCGTCGCGATGGTGGATCTGGCGACGCTGACCGGCGCGATCATCATCGGGCTTGGTCATGAGAACGCGGGCGTGTTTTCGAACAACGATGACTTCTGCAATTCCTTTCTGAAAGCCGCAGAGGCCGAGGGCGAAGGCGCATGGCGGATGCCGATGGGGGCGGGATACGACAAGCAGCTGAAAAGCCGGATCGCGGACATGAAGAACGTGGGCGGCCGACCGGCGGGGTCGATCACGGCCGCGCAGTTCCTGCGGCGCTTCGTGAAAGAGGATTGCCCGTGGATCCATCTGGACATCGCGGGCGTGGCATCGGTGAAATCCGAGACGGCGTTGGCTCCGGTCGGGGCGACCGGCTGGGGGGTTGCCGCGTTGAACCGGTTGATCGCGGATAATTACGAGGCCGAATGAGCAATGGGCGCGGCCATGTTCTACCATCTCACGCAGCGACCGCTGGATGCGACGCTGCGGATGCTGCTGGAGAAATCCTTGGCGGCCGGGTGGCGCGTGGCGGTGCGCGGAACCGACCGCGCGGGTCTTGAGGCGTTGGACAGGGCGCTATGGCTGGGGCCTGCGGACAGCTTTGTTCCCCATGGTGTGGCGGGCGGCGCGCAGGATGCCGAGCAGCCCGTGTTGCTGAGCGCGGACCTGACCTTCGCCAATGGAGCGCAATGCCTCATGGCGGTGCATTCGGCCGAGGTTTCGCCCGAAGAGGTGGTCGCGATGGAGCGGGTGTGCATCCTGTTTGACGGCTATGACGATGCGGCGCTGTCGCACGCACGCGGACAGTGGAAGACGCTGAAAGCCGCGGGTGTGTCAGCGCAATACTGGTCCGAGGAATCGGGGCGCTGGGAGAAAAAGGCCGAAAGCTGAAACCGGATCGGTCAGGGATCGCGCGGGCAGGGTGCAGGATGCCTGCACCTTACGTAAGGTGCGCCTGTGGTGCACCTTTACCGTGTCAGAATAAGCTCGTTGTTGGCGATCTCGATCCGGCCCCAGCGTTGCAGATACCCCATTCCGAGCAATGATCCCGGCATCCGGCCGTCGTTCACAACCGCCCGCACGTTTGCATCGGTGACGCCGCCCAGACGCACACGTGCGATCCTGACATCTGCCGTGCGCACCGCGCCATTTGCCGTGCGCGCGACGCCGAGGTAGCTCAGGGTGTCGGGGTCAATGCCCGCGCGGCGCGCATCCTCCCGGGTCAGCACCATATCGGTCGCGCCGGTATCGACGACAAATCGGACCGGCGTATCGTTCAGATGAAGCGTTAGATAGTAATGCCCGTCCGGCTGGCGCGGCACGGCGATCTGGCCTGCGCCGACCTGCACCATCTGATCCCGGCTGGTCTGGCGCTGTACGTCGTTCCACAGCCCGTAGCCCGCGACCACACCTAGGAAGATAAACCCCCAGACCATGGCTTGTTGCAGCAACCGGCTCACGTTCTCCCGGTTCTGGACGATGAACCATCCTCCCACGGCACAGCCGAGAAGGACCAGATAGATGATGCTGGCAGTCGTGTCCGATGACATGGCAACTCCTTTTGGCCCAATATAGGGGCTAGGGGCCGCTCATCCAACCGGGGTGACGAACCCGAATTCTGCCAACCCGTCGAGCACGAACTGCACCGACAGGGCCGCCAGCAGCATGCCCAGCACACGCGTGGTCACGTTGATTGCGACCTTGCCCATGGCGCGCTCGAGTGCGCTCGACAGGCGCAGCATCACGTACATGATCAGCAGGATGACCGCCGTGATGCCCAGGATCGACACCAGGCCCTCGCCGCCCGGCTTTTCCCCGACCAACAGGATGACCGAGGCGATCGCACCCGGACCGGCGACCAGCGGGATCGCAATGGGAAACACCGACGGGTCATGGTGATCGTGTTGATCCGCAGCCTCCTGCTCGGTGCTGCTGTCTTCGCGCCGCTTGGTGCGCCGTTCAAACAGCATGTCCATCGCCGTCAGGAACAGCAGGATGCCGCCCGCCACGCGGAAGGCGGGCATGGAAATGCCGACAAACCCCAGAACCGCCTTGCCGAAAAAGGCAAACAAGGCCAGCACCAGCCCGGCCACCAGAACCGCGCGCAGCGCGATGCGGGCGCGTCGTCTGGCGTCCATACCCGGGGTCAGCGCCAGAAAGATCGGCGCGATTGCGATGGGGTCGATCACCACCAGAAGCGTGACGAAAGCCGTGATCATATAGGCGGTGTCAATCGTCATTTCTCAGCCTTTTCAAGCTTTTCGAGGGCAGACATCCAAAGCGCTTCGGCCCGTTCCAATGCCCCCATCACTTCGGCGTATTTCTTGTTCCATACGTCAAGTTCGCCAACCTTGTCATTCTCGTAAAGACCCGGATTAGCCAGTTTCTTGGCCAATTTGTCGCGCATTTCGTTGATCTTGGCCACCCGCGCTTCGGATTTGCGGACTTCCGACCGGAGGGCAAGGATCTCGTCACGTGAGGCGCGTTTGGGCTTCGGCGCTTCCTTGGGGCGGGCATTCTTGCTGACCGGCTTTTCCACCGTCAGCAGCATCTTGCGATACGCCTCCAGGTCGTCCTCATAGGGCACGACCGTACCGTTCGACACAAGCCAGAGACGGTCGGCCACCATCGACAGCAGGTGCATATCGTGGCTGACGAGGATCACGGCGCCGTTGTAGCGGGTCAGCGCCTCGACAAGCGCCTCGCGGCTTTCGATGTCGAGGTGGTTCGTCGGTTCGTCGAGAATCAGCAGATGCGGCGCGTCCAGCGTGGCGAGCAGCAGTGAAAGTCGCGCCTTTTGCCCGCCCGACAGGCGCCCGACGGCGGTATCTGCCTGATCCGGACCAAGCCCGAACCCGGCAAGCTGTGCGCGCAGTTTGGACTGCATCACACCGGGCCGCGCAGAGATCATGTGCTGCAGCGGGGTTTCGTCGATCATCAGTTCGTCAACCTGGTGCTGGGCGAAAAACCCGATGCGCAGCTTGTTCGAATTGACCGCCTTGCCCTCGAACAACACCAGCCGGTTCGAGAGCAGCTTTGACAGCGTCGATTTGCCCTGACCATTCTTGCCCAGCAGGGCGATGCGGTCGTCCTGGTCTATGCGCAGGTTCAGCCGAGACAACACGGGCTGGCCCGCGGTATACCCGGTCGAGCCGCCTTCGATGCTGATGATAGGCGGCGACAGTTCGTCGGGCTGTGGAAAGGTGAACACCTTGCGCGCGGCCTCTTCGGGCGGCGTGATCATGTCCATCTTCTCGATCATCTTCATGCGCGACTGGGCCTGCTTGGCCTTGGATGCCTTGGCCTTGAAGCGGTCGACGAAGGCCTGCATGTGCTCTTTTCGGGCCTGCTGTTTCTTTGCCACCGCTGTGAGCTGCGCGCGCTTTTCGGCGCGCATTCGGGCGAATTGGTCGTAATTGCCCTGGTAATAGGTCAGCTTTCGGTCTTCGAGGTGCAGGATGCCACCCACGGCCCGGTTCAGCAGGCCGCGGTCGTGGCTGATGATGATGACCGTATGGGGATACTTGGCGAGATAGTTCTCAAGCCACAGCGCGCCCTCGAGATCGAGATAGTTCGTCGGCTCATCCAGCAACAGCAGATCGGGCTGTGCAAACAGCACACCGGCCAGGGCCACGCGCATGCGCCACCCGCCCGAATAGGCCGAGCAGGGCTCCTGCTGGTCCGCGTCATCGAACCCCAGACCCTTGAGAATGGAAGCCGCACGCCCTTCGGCGGACCAGGCGTCGATATCGGCAAGGCGCGCCTGGATGTCGGCGATGCGGCCCGGATCTGTTGCGGTTTCGGCTTCGGCCATCAGGCTGGCCCGTTCGGTATCGGCGGCCAGCACCGTGTCAATGAGCGACACGTCGGAAGAGGGCACCTCTTGTGCGACCCCGCCAATCTTGGCGCGCGACGGCAGGACGATGGCGCCACCGTCCACCCCCAGCTCTCCGCGGATGATGCGGAAAAGCGTAGTTTTGCCCGCGCCATTGCGGCCCACCAGGCCGACCTTGTGGCCATCTGGAATGACGGCACTGGCCTCTTCGAACAGAGGGCGGCCTTCGACGGAATAGTTGATGTCTGATATACGTAGCATGTGGGCGGTGTGGCGCATGCGCGCGCCGCCGTCAATCGCCGCTTTTCATGGGCGGGGGCGCATGCTAGGGAGCGGCCAAATCAGTATTTCCAAGGAGACTACACATGGCGCTTGAGCGTACTTTCTCGATCATTAAACCAGATGCAACCCGTCGCAACCTCACCGGTGCGATTGCCAAGAAATTCGAAGACGCTGGCCTGCGGATCATCGCGTCCAAGCGCATTCACCTCACAAAAGCGCAGGCGGGTGAGTTCTACAAGGTGCACGCCGAGCGTCCCTTCTATGACGAACTGTGCGAATTCATGGCCTCCGCGCCCATCGTGGCACAGGTTCTGGAAGGCGAAGACGCCATTGCCAAGAACCGCGAAGTGATGGGGGCGACCAACCCCGCGGACGCGGCCCCCGGCACGATCCGCGCCGAATTCGCCGAATCCGTTGGCGAAAACTCGGTCCACGGTTCCGACGCGCCGGAAACCGCCGCGATCGAGATCGCCTATTTCTTCTCCGGCCTGGAGCTGGTGGGCTGAACCACGGCCTGGATCACGAGATCAGGGGCGGCCTTCGGGTCGCCCTTTTTCGTTTCAGGGCAATTGCTTCGGGGATAGCACGGCGGTGCCGCTGCTGGCCTTGCAACCGGTGCGGGACAGATCCCGCGCCTGCGCCAAGTGATGCCGCGATGCGCTGAGAACGGAGCGGCGCCGTCACTGCGCACCCCGTGTCAGCGGTTTCCGCCCGGATTACTGGGGCGGGCGGACTCCGATAACATTCATGATGCGTTCGAATTCGGCGCCCGGCGCGTCGGCATGCTCTGCTTTCAATGCATCGAACCGTTTGCGCAATGCGCGTTTTTCGTCGCCTTTGCAGTCGTTCCATGGGCGGCCTTGTAGTGCCATCACCAAGACGTAGTAGCCGATGAAATGCGGCTTTGTGCCTGTTGCCAGCATCCTGGCATAGGCCGTGTCCGGACCCAACTCACGCAGGGTTTCCGCGTCGGGAATGCCCGCCGCGACACATTGTGCGGCAAAGGCGGGGCCGATGTTGTGGATTTCGGTCAGCGGGGTCGACATGCAGCCACGCTACATCGGTGCGTGGCTGCTGTCACTGCGTCACGCGACGCTTCGGTTTTCCCAATTGTCCCCAGTCGGTTGCGATGGCACGTTCATTTCTCCGGTCTTGAAGGCGCCCACCAGCTTGAAGAGCCTGCGGGCGTCCTGATCGAGTGTCTGGCTGGCCGCTGTGGTTTCTTCGACCATTGCCGTGTTCTGCTGAGTTACCTGATCAAGCCGGGCCATGCCTGCGTTGATCTCGGTAAGACCGGAGGCTTGTTCGGTCGCGGTCGTGGCAATGCGGGCCACGAGGCGGGAGATCTCTCCGAATTGTTGCAGCGAATCCTGCAACGCATCGCCGGCCTTTCCGACGAGAGAGACACCATTTTCAACCTGTTGGGCGCCGTGCGCGATTTGCTGTTTGATCTCCATCGCTGATTCGGAGGACCGTTGGGCAAGCACACGCACCTCCGAGGCCACAACGGCAAATCCGCGCCCGGCCTCGCCCGCGCGCGCGGCCTCGACGTTGGCGTTAAGCGCATGCAGGTTCTTCTGAAAGGCGATTTCTTCGATGACGGCCACGAATTTCGCGATCTCTTCGGAGCTTGCCGCGATCTTATGCATGGAGCCGACAGCTTCATTCACGATGATCTTGTTGCTCTCTGCAAGGGTTTGAGCGTTCTGGACGATGGCCTCGACGTTTCGGACGCCTTCGACCGACAAACCGACGCTGGCGGTGATCTCATCCAGCGAGGTCGCCGTTTTCTCCAGCGTGGCGGCCTGGCTTTCGGTGCGCATCGACAGGTCCGTGGCCGCCTGGCTGATCTCTTCCGCGCCGCCCGAGATGGACGATGCGGCAAACACGGTCTCGCCCATGGTCTTGCTCAGGGTCTCGACCGTCGCATTGAAGTCATCGCGCAGCTTGGCATAGCCTTCCTCCATTTCCTGATTGATCCGGGCAGTCAGATCGCCCTGGGAAAGCGGCTCCAACCCGGTCCCGATCGCGTTGACGGCAATGTCCTGCGCACGCTGACGGGCCTCGGCTTCGGCTTTTGCACGGCTTTCCATTTCGATCTTTTCGACCAGCCCGTCGCGGAAGATGGCAAGCGCGCTGGCGATCCGGTAAATTTCGGTACTGGCGCGGCTGAAACCACTGACCGGTTCAAGATCACCCTGCGCCAGTCGTTCGGTGGTCTGGTTGATCTTCTTGAGGGGCCGCAGGATCAGAAGCTGGTTCAGGATCAGCGCCGCAAGCAAGACGGCGGTCGCCCCCCCCATGAGCGTGTACATCTGCTGGCGGGCCTGTGAAATATCCGCGAGGATGTTCGAGGCGACGATCTGAATGTCCGCCCGGCTTTCGGCGCCAAGGGCCGCGGCCCGTTCAGTGATGGCGCTGACTGCGGTCACGGTGGCGCGGGTTGCTTCGGTCGCGTCGATGTTCGCCTGCTGCGCTGCAATCTTGAGGGCGGGCAATCCTGTGTCCGTGGCGACAAGAGCGAGCAACCGGGCAATCGCGTCCTCGATCGCTCCGTTGCCGATGCCTGCGCGTTTGGAAACCTCTTCAGCGGCCTGTGCGAGAGGTTTTGCCGCTTCTATCGTTTCGTTCACATTGCCCGAAACGACCACGGCCAGAGCGGCAGACTTCAGCCTGCTGAGCAAGCTGTTGAGTTCCAGAAGACGTTTGAGCGATCCAACCTCGTTGTCGAGGAGGTCCTGGATCGCAACACTGCTGCTGACGCCGAATTCTTCCGCCTCGATGCTCAGGGTAAAGATCGTTTCATCCACTGCGCTGGCCAGTTGCTTGTCCGCGTCCAGACGGGCGCGCATGATATCCACTCCCCACAGGATCCCCTGGAAGGATTTGTCGAAGACCTCGGCGGCATGCTGAACCGATGAAATGTCAAAGTTCAGCGATTCGTTGTCTTTGATGGCGCTTAGGAGTTCGTTGAGGTGCGCCTGGGCCGCGAGGAAGACATCGCGCAGGATGGTGCGTTGGGCGGCGTCGTCGATGTTCGCCATGGCGAGCGTGATGCCAAAGAGAAGGTTCAACTCCGTGCGCGCTTCCAGCAGTAGTTGCAGGTCGGCGAAATCCTCAACCACCAGTCGCGACACCGTTTCAGATACCAGCGCCGTGGTTTCTTCGCCCCCGATGACGGTGTTGAAAAACGCGGTGTCCGCCAATTCCGCGAGGCTGCCCAGGAGATGCTCGCTGATCTCTTGCAACTCGGTGGCATTCTGTTCGATGCCGGTGTCGGCCTCCAGCGCGCGGGTGCGGGCCTTGACCAGATCCAGCAGCGTTTGCAGGCTGCTGGTCGAGGCCTGTTCGAAATCGGCGCGGCGGGCCTCTGGCAAGGCCGTGGTGAGTTCCGCAAAGCGGTCGGCGAGCCGGGCGATCTGGTCATTGGCCTTCTGAAGATCTGCGGTGTCTTCTGCGACCAGGGCCCCGTTCATCGCCTGGTTCGCGTCGTTGGCGGCGTCGATCCAGCGACTGCTGAGCTCCATGCGCGGCAGGTCGTGTCCGGTCAGTTCGGTCATGTCAGCCGAAACGCGTTCAAAGACCATCGCCGCGATGAACCCGATGAGCGCGGCCGCAGCGCCGAGGCACAGAAGGATGAAGGTGATCTTCGCCCCAATGCTTGAAAGCGGA
>JBFFQZ010000042.1:0-14129 GCA_041573235.1 Sulfitobacter sp.
CTGTACAACACCCGCATCGGGCGCGGTCACCTCGCGCAGAACTGTGGCCTCGGGCAAAAAGCGCTGCCAGCGCTCGACAAAACGGACTGGACCGCCAAGGGCCGCGATCATCGCTCCGAAGGTTGCCGCCGCGCGACCATCAGTAATGGCCGCGACGATCTGCGCCGCGCCCGCCTGCGCATTCCGGGCCAACCCCGCACCTGCCAGCAGCATACCGCCCAGCGCACCGCACAGATCCACGATGGCGCCCGTCTGCTGGCCCGTCAGCACCCGCATCACCTCGGCCACTTCCAGCGCATTGCCCAGGCTCGGCACCAGCGGCTGGTTCATGTCGCTGATCACCGCCTGCGTGGGGCAACCCGCGGCATTCGCGGTGCTCACCAGCGCCTGCGCCAAAGCCTGCGCCGCACCGAGATCCTTCATGAACGCCCCCGACCCGACCTTGACGTCCAGCACCAGCCCCTCCAGCCCCGCCGCCAGCTTCTTCGACAGGATCGACGCGCAAATCAGGTCCAGGCTGTCCACCGTCGAGGTCACGTCCCGCACCGCATAAAGCCGCCTGTCCGCCGGCGCGATGTCGCCCGTGGCTCCTACGATGGCGCACCCCACATCGGCCACCACCGCGCGCAACCGCGCCTCGTCCAGCATCACGCCGACACCGGGGATCGCCTCGAGCTTGTCCAGCGTACCGCCGGTATGACCCAATCCCCGCCCCGAGATCATCGGCACATATGCCCCACAGGCCGCCAGGGCGGGTGCCAGCACCAGGCTCACGCAGTCGCCCACACCACCTGTCGAATGCTTGTCCAGAACCGGCTTGTCCATCTCCCAGGTCAACACATGCCCCGACGCGCACATCGCCCGCGTCAAGGCCACACGCCCGGCCTCGCTCAGCCCATTCCGGCACACGCCCATCGCAAAGGCCCCCGCCTGGGCATCGCTCAACCGGCCATCCGCCAGCGCCGCCGCGACCCAGGTCAGATCATCCTCGCCCAGCGCCACGTCATGACGCAGCTTCGCCAATACCTCGCGCGCGTCCATCAGGCCTCCAGAAAGGACGGATCAAAGGCACCCGGCAAAAGCTCGGCAATGGTGCGCACCTCCTCGATCCCATCGACAGTCGCCATGGTCACCGCGACATCCCCCGCCCCGAACTCCGCCAGCTTCTGGCGACAGCCACCGCAGGGCGTCACCGGCGCGGGCGATCCTGCCACGACATAGGCCTCGATAAGGCGCTTTTCGCCCGCCGCCACCATCGCCGCAATGGCGCCCGCCTCCGCACAGGTTCCCTCGGGAGAAGCCACGTTTTCCACGTTGCACCCGCTGTAGATCGCCCCCGACACGCCCCGCAACGCGGCACCCACCTTGAAATTCGAATAGGGCGCATGGGCGTTTTCACGCACCGCCATGGCCGCCTGCCGCAGGTCTGACATCATTTCCTCCTGATCGTCTGACCTTTCATCCTAGCGCGCGTCACAGCAAGATGCGATGGGTTTTCCACCCCGCGTCGGCTCCGCCCCCGACCAGCACCGCCGCCAGTGCCCTTGCGGACCATTCCCCCTTGCACCCTTCCAAAAATACCTCTGCGCGCCGATCGCACGGCAAAACCGCACTGGCCTTCGCGCGCCAATGGTTTAATACTAAACTAACTCCAGAATGAAAGCCGCCCCCATGGATGACAAACCCACCACCCGCCAAGCCGCGCTTGACTACCACGAGTTCCCCAAGCCCGGAAAACTCGAGATCCGCGCGACCAAACCGCTGGCCAACGGGCGTGATCTGGCGCGGGCCTATTCGCCCGGCGTGGCCGAGGCCTGCCTTGAGATCAAGGCCGATCCGGCGAATGCCGCGCGTTATACCTCGCGCGGCAACCTTGTTGCGGTGGTCACCAACGGCACGGCCGTGCTTGGCCTTGGCAACATTGGCGCGCTGGCCAGCAAGCCGGTGATGGAGGGCAAGGCGGTCCTCTTCAAGAAATTCGCCGGCATCGACTGTTTCGACATCGAGGTGGATGAAAGCGATCCGGAAAAGCTGGCCGATATCGTCTGCGCACTGGAACCGTCCTTTGGCGCGATCAACCTCGAGGACATCAAGGCGCCCGACTGTTTTACCGTCGAGCGCATCTGCCGCGAGCGTATGAAAATCCCGGTCTTTCACGACGACCAGCACGGCACCGCCATCGTCGTCGGCGCCGCCGCAACCAATGCGCTCAAGATCGCGGGCAAGAATTTCGAAAACGTCAAGATCGTCTCGACCGGGGGCGGCGCGGCGGGCATCGCCTGCCTCAACATGCTGCTCAAACTGGGGGTCAAGCGCGAAAACGTCTGGCTGTGCGACATCCACGGGCTGGTCTACGAGGGCCGGACCGAGGACATGAACCCGATCAAATCCGAATACGCGCAGCCGTCCGACCTGCGCACGCTCGATGACGTGATCCACGATGCGGACCTCTTTCTCGGCCTGTCCGGTCCCGGTGTCCTGACGCCTGACATGGTGGCGAAAATGGCCGCCAAACCGATCATCTTCGCGCTCGCCAATCCCACGCCCGAAATCATGCCCGACGCGGTACGCGAGATCTGCCCGGACGCGATCATCGCCACCGGGCGATCGGATTTCCCCAATCAGGTCAATAACGTGCTGTGCTTTCCCTTCATCTTTCGCGGGGCGCTGGATGTCGGGGCAACCACCATCAACGACGAGATGAAGATCGCCTGCATCGAAGGCATCGCGGCCCTTGCCCGCGCCACCACCAGCGCCGAAGCGGCCGCCGCGTATCAGGGCGAACAGCTGACCTTCGGGGCCGACTACCTGATCCCGAAACCGTTCGATCCGCGCCTTGTCGGTGTCGTCTCCTCCGCCGTGGCGCGGGCCGCAATGGAAACCGGCGTGGCCACGCGTCCGCTCGACGATCTCGAGGCTTACAAGACCACTCTGGACGGCTCCGTTTTCAAATCAGCCCTGCTCATGCGCCCGGTCTTTCAGGCCGCGCGCCTCGTTCCCCGGCGCATCGTCTTTGCCGAGGGCGAGGACGAGCGCGTGCTGCGTGCCGCGCAGGCCATGATCGAAGAAACCACCGAACGTCCGATCCTCATCGGCCGCCCCGAGGTGATCGAAAAACGCATCGACCGCGCAGGCCTGACCATCAAGATCGGAGAGGACGTCGATCTGGTTAATCCCGAAAACGATCCGCGCTACCGCGACTATTGGGAAACCTACCACCGCCTGCTCGCCCGGCGCGGCGTATCCCCCGACATCGCCCGCGCCATCATGCGCACCAACACCACCGCCATCGGTGCCGTCATGGTTCACCGGGGCGAGGCCGACAGCCTGATCTGCGGCACCTTTGGCGAAACCCGCTGGCACCTCAACTACATCGAACGGGTTCTGGGGCGCGACGGGTATCGGGCAGACGGGGCGCTATCGATGATGATCCTCGAAGACGGTCCACTGTTTATCGCTGATACGCAGGTGCATCTGCGCCCCACCCCCGAACAGATTGCCGACATCGCGATTGGCGCCGCGCGTCACGTCCGCCGCTTCGGCATCACCCCGAACATCGCCTTCTGTTCGCAATCGCAATTCGGCAACCAGGGCGAAGGCTCGGGCAGTCGATTGCGCCGCGCCATCGCCCTGCTGGACGCTGGAGACCATGATTTCTGCTACGAAGGCGAAATGAACATCGACACCGCGCTCGATCCCGAGCTGCGCACGCGCCTGTTCCCTGAAAACCGCATGGAGGGGCCTGCGAATGTTCTGATATTCGCCCATGCCGACGCCGCATCGGGCGTGCGCAACATCCTCAAGATGAAGGGTAGCGGGCTCGAAGTCGGGCCGATTCTGATGGGCATGGGCAACCGGGCGCATATCGTATCGCCTTCCATCACCGCGCGCGGGCTGTTGAACATGGCGGCCATCGCCGGAACGCCGGTGGCGCAATACGGATAGGCCCCGCCAAAGCGGCGTCAGCGCGATGTGATTTCGCCTCCAGTCCTGCCGGGCCGGTCGCGTTCCCACCTTGCAAAGCGCGACCGCGCAGCTGAAAATTCCTTTACACCTCACAGGGCACAGACAAACTTCCATCTTGCCCAATCCCGCCCGCATGCGTACGCAAGACGGACCACGGGGAGGACAAACTATGAGCTATGCATCCGTTTACCAAGCAGCCAAGGACGATCCGGAAGGCTTCTGGCTTGACCAGGCGAAGGCGATCGACTGGGACACAGCCCCCACCAAGGCGTTGTTCGACAAGGGCCGCGACCTGTACGAATGGTTTGCCGACGCGCGCGTGAACGGCTGCTACAATGCGGTCGACCGTCACGTGGAAAATGGGCGCGCCGACCAGCTGGCCATCATCCACGACAGCCCGATCACAGGCACGCAGCAGAAAATCACCTTTGCCGAACTTCAGACCCGCGTCGCACAGCTTGCCGGGGCGCTGGCGGCCCAGGGCGTCGAGACCGGCGACCGCGTCATCATCTACATGCCCATGGTGCCCGAAGCGATCGAGGCGATGCTGGCCTGCGCGCGCATCGGGGCCGTGCATTCGGTCGTCTTTGGCGGGTTCGCGGCGAACGAGCTTGCGGTGCGCATCAACGATTGCACCCCCAAGCTGATCATCGCCGCGTCCTGCGGGCTGGAGCCGGGACGGGTCGTGGAGTACAAGCCCCTGCTCGACGGCGCCATCGAGATGGCAGACCACAAGCCCGACGCCTGCATCATCCTGCAACGCCCCCAGCATCCCTGCGCGCTCATCGAGGGACGCGATGTGGATTGGCACGCGGCAACGGACGCAGCGGCGCCCGCAGACTGCGTGCCGGTCGCGGGCAACCACCCAGCCTATATCCTCTATACCTCCGGCACCACCGGCGCGCCCAAGGGCGTGGTCCGCCACACCGCCGGCCATCTGGTTGCGCTGAACTGGACGATGAAGAACATCTACAACGTGGATCCCGGCGATGTGTTCTGGGCGGCCTCGGACGTCGGCTGGGTCGTGGGGCACAGCTATATCGCCTACGGGCCGCTGATCCACGGCAATACCACCGTCGTGTTCGAGGGCAAACCCGTCGGCACCCCCGATGCAGGCACGTTCTGGCGCGTGATTGAGGAACACAACGTGCGCAGCTTCTTTACCGCGCCCACCGCCATCCGGGCAGTCAAGCGCGAAGATCCCAAAGGTCTGGAAGTGCGGAAATACGACCTGTCGTGCCTGCGCGCGCTCTACCTCGCGGGTGAACGCGCAGATCCCGACACCATCATCTGGGCGCAGGGCGTTCTGGGCAAACCGGTCTACGATCACTGGTGGCAGACCGAAACCGGCTTTACCATTGCGGGCAACCCCGCAGGGCTCGAGGCGCTGCCGGTCAAGATCGGCTCGCCAACCGTGCCGATGCCCGGATACGACGTGCAGATCCTCGACGAGGGCGGCAATCCGATGCCCGCGGGCGAGCTTGGCGCGATCGCGATCAAGCTGCCGCTGCCCCCCGGCACCCTGCCCACGCTCTGGAACGCCGAGGACCGCTTTCGCAAGAGTTACCTCACCACCTTCCCCGGCTTTTATGAGACCGGCGATGCGGGGATGATCGACGAGGACGGGTATCTCTACATCATGGCGCGCACCGACGATGTCATCAACGTCGCGGGTCACCGCCTGTCGACCGGCGCCATGGAAGAAGTGCTGGCGGGCCATCCGGATGTCGCCGAATGCGCGGTCATCGGTGTCAGCGATGCGCTCAAGGGTCAGGCGCCCGTCGGTTTCGTCTGCCTGACCAAGGGCGTGAACCGCCCCGACGGTGAAATTGCCGCCGAATGTGTCAAACGTGTGCGCGACCAGATCGGCCCGGTGGCGGCATTCAAACTGGTGCTGGTGGTGGACCGCCTACCCAAGACACGCTCAGGCAAGATCCTGCGCGCGACCATGGTCAAGATCGCGGACGGTGAACCGTTCAAACTGCCTGCGACCATCGACGATCCCGCGATTCTGGACGAAATCAAGGAAGCGCTGCAAACCATCGGCTACGCCAAAAGCTGATTGCGCCGCGAACCCCACCTGCAAGAACGGCCCGCAAGATTGCGGGCCGTTTCTTTTTGTGAACAGGCACAGGTTCAGATCCTGTCGTCTGCGCATTCGACCCAATCCTTGCCAAGACACCCGGAACCGGCCCATCGGCGCGGGCCGGGAAAATACTGCCCCGGATGCCTGCGTCCGCCCGCAACACCTTGCGCCGCGCGACTTGATCCAGGTCAGTTCATCCGCCCCATATCCGCTCTCTAATGCGAGGTGACATTTCCACCGCTGCAAGGCGCGCGCCACAGGGGAGACTGACGTGAAATTGCTGGTTGCCTATGCCTCGACCGAGGGACAAACCCAAAAGATCGCCCGCCATGTCGCGAACAGGATCGCCGAGGCCGGGCATACGGTCGAGCTTCTGGCCCTTTCGGACGCGCGCGACATCGAACTGGCCCGGTTTGACGGCGCGATCCTTGCCGCGTCCGTCCATGCGGGAAAATACCAGCGTGTGCTGTCCGATTTCGCGGCGGAGCGGGCCAGGGATCTTGTCGCGCGCCCGACCCTGTTCCTGTCCGTATCGCTCGCGGCTGCGGGCCATGATGCCGAGGACTGGAAAGGGCTGAACCGGATCTTCACGGAGTTCACCGAGGCGACGGATTGGACACCGCGCCGGGTCGAGCAGGTTGCCGGCGCCTATCGCCCGTCCCAATACGACATGTTCCGCCGCTTTATCATGCGCCGGATCATTGCCGCCAAGGACCCGGACGCGGATCTGGACGCCGACCGGGAATACACCGACTGGAGCGCCGTGAACCGCGTGGTAGATGAGTGGCTGGCCAACCTCGGCTGATGATGCGCCCGATCCATCCAGCACCCTCGGGGTGACGAAACAGCGCCCAAACCTCTCCGGTCTTGTAGTACCGTCAGTTGAACTGCTCCGATATCAGCCGCTCTTCCAGTCCGTGGCCGGGGTCGAACAGGATCTTGTGGACGATGCTCGGCTCCGAGCGGATCTCGACCTGCGCCACGTCCCGGTAACTGGTGCCATCCGCATCGGCCATCACCGGTCGCTTTTCCGGCTCCAGAACATCGAAGCGCACGGTTGCCGTCTTGGGCAGCAGCGCCCCGCGCCAGCGCCTGGGCCGGAACGCCGCCATCGCCGTCAACGCCAGCACATCCGCCCCGATCGGCAGGATCGGCCCATGCGCCGAGTAATTATACGCGGTCGATCCCGCTGGCGTGGCCAACAGCGCCCCGTCGCAGACCAGTTCCTGCATCCGCAGCCTGCCGTCCACCGTAATCTGCAACTTGGCCGCCTGTGGCCCCTCGCGCAGCAGTGCGACCTCGTTCAGTGCCAGCGCCTCTGACACCCGCCCGTCCGTGTGCACCGCACGCATCGACAGCGGGTTTATCACTGCCTCTTCGGCATCGCGCAGCCGCGCGGGCAGGTCGCCCTCGGCGTAGGTATTCATCAGGAATCCGATGGTGCCACGGTTCATCCCATAGACCGGCACCCCGAGCGCCTGCGTCTCATGCAGCGTCTGAAGCATGAAGCCATCGCCGCCCAGCGCCACGATCACCTCGGCCTCCTCGACGGGAACGTTGCCATAACGCCCGATCAGGGCCGCACGCGCGGTCTGCGCCACCGGTGTGTCGCTGGCCAGAAAGGCGATCTTTTGAGGCATGATGTTTCCGATCCGCGCAAGTCCGTCTCCGAAACAACCACATTATTCCGACCGGCGCCAGCGCTGCGGCCCATTTCCACCACATGCGACCAAACGCCTGTCGCGCAGCACCCCCGGCGCATCTATTGCACCTTCAGTCGCTTTCACATCTTCACGCCCGCCCGCGTTTTCGATACCACACAACTCGACCCCACGCTCAAGGAGCTATGCACATGTTGAACAAGACGTCAGATTTCTTCACCCGCTCGCTGGCCGACACCGACCCTGCCATCGCAGATGCCACCACCAAGGAACTCAACCGTCAACGCACCGAGATCGAGCTGATTGCCTCCGAGAACATCGTCTCTGCCGCCGTCATGGAAGCGCAGGGCGGCGTGATGACCAACAAATACGCCGAAGGTTACCCCGGACGGCGCTATTACGGCGGCTGCCAATACGTCGACATCGCTGAAAACCTCGCGATCGAGCGGGCCTGCAAGCTGTTCAACTGCGGTTTTGCCAACGTGCAGCCGAACTCGGGCAGTCAGGCCAACCAGGGCGTGTTTCAGGCGCTGCTGCAACCGGGTGACACCATTCTGGGCATGAGCCTTGATGCAGGTGGCCACCTCACGCACGGGGCCAAACCCAACCAGTCGGGCAAATGGTTCAACGCCGTCCAGTACGGCGTGCGCAAACAGGACAACCTGCTGGATTATGACGAGGTGCAGCGCCTTGCCACCGAACACCAGCCCAAGATGATCATCGCCGGCGGCTCGGCCATCCCGCGCATCATCGACTTCGCCAGGATGCGCGAGATCGCGGACAGCGTCGGTGCCTATCTGCTGGCGGATGTGGCGCATTTCGCGGGGCTGATCGCGGCGGGTGAATACCCCAATCCCTTTCCGCACGTGCATGTCGCGACAACCACCACCCACAAGACCCTGCGCGGCCCGCGCGGCGGCATGATCCTGACGGATGACGAGGCACTGGCGAAGAAATTCAACTCTGCCATCTTCCCCGGCATCCAGGGTGGTCCGCTGATGCATGTCATCGCGGCCAAGGCGGTCGCCTTCGGCGAGGCGCTCGACCCGTCGTTCAAGACATACATCCAGCAGGTCATCAAGAATGCCCAGGCGCTCAGCGATCAGTTGATCAAGGGCGGGCTCGACACGGTCACCCACGGCACCGACACCCACGTCCTGCTGGTCGACCTGCGCCCCAAGGGCGTCAAGGGCAACGCGACCGAAAAGGCGCTGGAGCGCGCGCACATCACCTGCAACAAGAACGGCGTGCCGTTCGATCCCGAAAAGCCGATGGTCACCTCGGGCATCCGCCTCGGCTCTCCCGCGGGCACGACCCGCGGCTTCGGCGAGGATGAGTTCCGCCAGATCGCGGATTGGATCATCGAGGTGGTCGATGGTCTTGCCACCAACGGCGAAGACGGCAACGCCGAGGTCGAGGCGAAGGTAAAGGCCGAAGTCGAGGCGCTGTGCCTCCGCTTCCCGATCTACCCCAACCTCTGAAACCCAGGGCCTCCGCGCTGCGCGCGGGGGCTTCCCCTCCCCTCTTCGGTCAGAAAGCGTTCGCGATGAAAATCCACCCCGCAGGATCCCGCCCTTCCGACAGCGGCAGCGCTGACTACTTCACCGGCACCGTCCGGATGGACCCGCTGATCAGCACCCCCGACCCGGCCCGCCTGCGCGGCGTCAGCGTCACCTTCGAGCCCGGTGCGCGCACCGCATGGCACACTCACCCGCTGGGCCAGACGCTGATCGTCACCGCAGGCGCGGGCCGTGTCCAGAAAGAGGGCGAACCCATTCAGCAAATCCGCCCCGGCGACGTGGTCTGGTTCGAACCCGGCGAGCGGCACTGGCACGGCGCCAGCCCTGACTGCGCCATGACCCACATCGCACTTCAGGAAGCGCTGGACGGCGAGGCGGTGGAATGGATGGAACATGTCACCGACGCGCAGTACGACCCGACCTGAACTGCCCCCTGACCTGACCGCCCGGCGCACGCATCACCTGCCCTGCCGCCCCATTACAAACGATTTTCTGGCCCGCGCAATTGGATCAGCGCCAACCGCGCCGAGTAACGACAGGCCATCGCACCGGACATGACATCCGATGCCCGAACACGTCATGGATCTGCCCGGTCACGCCTTCCGGCCTCCGCCGCGACCTTACCCGTCCGATCCATCACACATAGCCACGCCACCACAACCAAACGACAAACATGACCGCCACAGCCAGCAGGTTTGCCGCCACCGCCCCGATCACCGCCAATACGCGGCCCTTGCGTTGCTCTGTCACGTCAATGGCCAACAAATGCGCGCGCAGCGCCTGATGGGCCCGCGCAACCCTCGCCGCATCCACCTGACGGGCGATCCTTGGGTTGCGCGACAGCATCTCGGCGCGGGCGAGTTCATCGCCCCGCGCCCGCACCGCGCGCGGCAGCAGCCGCCCTGCCCGTCCGAGCGCATCGCCAAGGTCGCGTCCCTGCACGCCCAGCTTTTCCTGCAACAGCCTGCGCAGCGCCCGCGATCTCGTGGCCATATCCTTTTCAGTGATCATGCTCCGTGTTTAAGCGGCTGGCCTTGACCCCGCAATGGCGCTAGGTCTGGTGCATGCTGAGCTTTTCCGACTTCGGGACCGCGTCCCCTGACACACCGCCCCTGATTATCGCCCACGGTCTTTACGGTTCCGGCCGCAACTGGGGCGTGATCGCCAAACGGCTCGCCGATACGCGCCGCGTGATCACGCCGGACATGCGCAACCATGGGCGAAGCCCCCGCGCCGACACGCAAACCTATCACGACATGGCAGAAGACCTTGCCCGGCTGATCGACCACATCGGCGGCCCTGTCGATCTGTGCGGCCATTCCATGGGCGGCAAGGCGGCGATGGTGCTCGCGCTCACGCAGCCGCAGCTGCTGCGCCGTCTGGTTGTCGCCGACATCGCCCCCGTGGGCTATGCCCACACCCAGGTCCACCACATCGAGGCAATGCGCGCCGTGGACCTTGCCACCGTCAGCCGCCGCTCCGACGCAGCCGAACAGCTTGCGGCGCAGGGGGTCGATCCCGCGCTGCAAAGCTTCTTTACCCAGTCGCTGGACATCGCCGAGAAACGCTGGCTGCTGAACCTCGACGCGCTTGAGGCCAGCATGGATGACATCATCGGTTTTCCGCCCGTCACGGGGGTCTTTGACAACCCTTCCCTGTTTCTCACCGGGGGCGACAGCGATTACGTCCTGCCCGAACACCGCAGCCTCATCAAATCGCTATTTCCAAAGGCCCGGTTTGCCAAGATCCCCGGCGCGGGGCACTGGCTGCATGCCGACAAACCCCGCGCGTTCGAGGCAACCCTGCGCAGCTATCTGGACGCCTGACCGCGGGGGTCAGACGCGCCATGTGCAAAGGCGCGACGGCGGTGTCAGCTCTGCGCGGAGGGCCCGCGCGTTCCGGGTTTTCACCCCCAAGACACGCGCGCCCTGATCTCTGCTGCGCGGCTCTCAGCCCTGCAGCGACTTCACGCCGATCTCGTCCTCGGCCTGCGCCTTGATCGCCAACGCGGCGGCATAGGCCCCCGCGGCGGTCGTGTAATAGGGGATCTTGTCATAGAGCGCGATTGAGCGGATGGATTTGCTGTCCTCGACCGCCTGCGCGCCCTCGGTGGTGTTCATCACAAGGTGGATCTGTTCGTCCTTCATCATGTCCGTGATGTCGGGGCGTCCTTCGTAGACCTTGTTGACCGTCTGGCAGGGGATCTCATGCCCGGACAGCCAGGCGGCGGTTCCGCGGGTGGCCGTGATCGTAAAGCCCTGCTCGATCAGGATGCCCGCAGCGGCCAGAACATCCGGCGTCTTGTCCGCGTCCTTGATCGACAGGAAAGCACAACCGCTGCGCGGTAGCATTGTGCCCGCACCCATCTGCGCCTTGAGGAAGGCACGGGGGAAATCGCGGTCCCATCCCATGACTTCGCCCGTTGAACGCATCTCGGGGCCGAGGATCGTATCGACGCCGGGGAAGCGGGCGAAGGGCAGCACGGCCTCCTTGACCGAGAACCACGGCATGTTCGGATCGGCCAGCGTCATCGGATCGCCCAGCGGCATCACGTCGGAATAGGCGGCCTGTTCGGGATAGGGCGCGCGCAGCGGGAAAGTCGAAAGCGGCTCTCCGGCCATGATCCGCGCGGCGATGGAGGCAATGGCGCTGTCGGTGGCTTTTGCGACGAAGGGCACGGTGCGCGAGGCGCGCGGGTTGACTTCGATCAGGTAAATTTCGTCGTTCTTGACCGCGAACTGGATGTTCATCAGGCCGACGACGTTGAGCGCGCGGGCAAGCGCCTTGGTCTGGGTCTCGACCCGGGCGATGATGTCCTTGGACAGCGAGTAAGGCGGCAGCGAACAGGCACTGTCACCCGAGTGCACGCCCGCCTCTTCGATGTGCTGCATAATCCCTGCGACATGAACATCGGTGCCGTCGGACAGGGCATCGACATCCAGCTCGACGGCCCCCGAAAGGTAGCTGTCCAGCAGCACCGGGCTGTCGCCCGAGACGGTGACGGCCTGGGTGATGTAGCGCTCAAGATTGGCCTGGTCGCGCACGATCTCCATGGCGCGTCCGCCCAGGACGTAAGACGGACGAATGACCAGTGGAAAGCCGATGTCGGCGGCGATGGCAAGCGCTTCGGCGTCGGAATGGGCGATGCCATTGTGAGGTTGCTTGAGACCCAGAGACAGAACAAGCTGCTGGAAACGCTCGCGGTCTTCGGCCAGATCGATCATGTCGGGGGAGGTGCCGAGGATCGGGATACCCTCGTCATGCAGGGCCTGCGCGATTTTCAGCGGCGTCTGTCCGCCGAACTGGACGATAACACCGTGAAGCGTGCCGTTCTCCTGTTCGACGCGCAGGATCTCCATCACGTGTTCAAAGGTCAGCGGTTCGAAATACAGCCGGTCAGATGTGTCATAGTCGGTCGAAACGGTTTCGGGATTGCAGTTGACCATGATCGTCTCATAGCCCGCGTCAGTCAGCGCGTAGCAGGCATGGCAGCAGCAATAGTCGAATTCGATACCCTGCCCGATCCGGTTGGGCCCCCCGCCCAGGATCACGACCTTCTTGCGGTCCGAGGGCCGTGCCTCGCATTCGGTGTCGCCCATCATGGGCGTCTCGTAGGTGGAATACATGTAGGGTGTCTGCGCTTCGAACTCGGCGGCGCAGGTGTCGATCCGCTTGAACACCGCCTTGACCCCCAGACCGTGGCGGGCATGGCGGATTTGCTTTTCGGTCTGGCCGGTCAGGGTGGCGAGACGCGCGTCGGTAAAGCCCATCATCTTGAGGTGACGCAGACGCGCCTCGTCTGTGGGCAAGCCACCGCTGCGCACGGTTTCCTCGGCCTCGATGATCTCGCGGATGCGGGCCAGGAACCAAGGATCGAACATGGTGGTGGCGTGGATATCATCGTCCGACAGCCCCAGGCGCATGGCCTGCGCGATGGTGCGCATCCGGTCGGGGGTGGTGGCGCTGATCGCTTTGGTCAGGGCGGCGCGATTGTCTGCCGCATCGGCGGGCAGGTCGGGATTGAACCCCTTGATCTCGATCTCGTCAAAGCCGGTCAGGCCCGATTCCATGCTTGCCAGCGCCTTTTGCATGGATTCGTGGATCGTGCGGCCGATGGCCATCGCCTCGCCCACGGATTTCATCGCCGTGGTCAGGTAGGGCTCAGAGCCGGGAAATTTCTCGAACGCGAATTTCGGGATCTTGGTGACGACATAGTCGATGGTCGGCTCGAAGGACGCGGGCGTCACGCCGGTGATGTCGTTGTCGAGTTCATCGAGGGTGAATCCAACGGCGAGCTTCGCCGCGATCTTGGCAATCGGGAAACCCGTCGCCTTGGACGCCAGCGCCGATGAGCGCGACACGCGCGGGTTCATCTCGATCACGACCATGCGGCCGTCGGCGGGGTTAACGGCCCACTGCACGTTCGATCCGCCCGTCTCCACTCCGATCTCGCGCAGGACCGCGATGGAGTGGTTGCGCATGATCTGGTATTCCTTGTCGGTCAGCGTCAGCGCGGGCGCCACGGTGATGCTGTCGCCGGTGTGCACGCCCATCGGGTCCACGTTTTCGATGGAGCACACGATGATCGCATTGTCGGCGGTGTCACGCACCACCTCCATCTCGAATTCCTTCCAGCCCAGCACGGATACTTCGAGCAGCACTTCAGTGGTCGGAGACAGTTCCAGCCCGCGGCTGACAATTTCTTCGAATTCCTCGCGGTTATAGGCGATGCCGCCACCGGAGCCGCCCATCGTGAAAGACGGGCGGATGATGGTCGGAAAACCGATCGTGGCCTGTTGCTGCAAGGCCTCTTCCATGCTGTGGGCTATCGCGGCTCCGGGCACATCCAGCCCGATCTCCAACATGGCTTCACGGAATTGCTCCCGGTCTTCGGCC
>JBFFQZ010000043.1:0-13846 GCA_041573235.1 Sulfitobacter sp.
CGGTCGAAGGATTGTCCCGGTTCCAGGCCGATGATGGCGCGCTTGCGGTCGATCTCATCGCTGCTGGTGTCTGACAGTTCGGGATAGACGGCGTTGACCACCTCGCGCCCGGTACGTTCGGCGCTTCCCAGTTGTTCCAGCAGCGCCTCGGGCGAGGCGACCCGCAGCATGCGCGCGGCGGTGGCCAGCGCCTTGTCGGTCGCTTTCTTGCCGACGTGCTCAAAGGCAGAGCGCGCCAGCTCGCGGCCCAGCTTGATGAACCGTTCGCGGTCAACATCGCGCAGCGAGCGGCGGATCGCCGTCTTCGCCTTGCCGGTGGTCGCGATATCAAGCCACGTGGCCTGCGGAGTCTGGCCCTCGGCGGTGATGATCTCGACCGACTGGCCGTTTTTCACCCGTGTCCAAAGCGGCACCCGGATGCCGTCGATCTTGGCCCCCACACAGGCCGACCCGATGCGGGTGTGGATCGCATAGGCGAAATCGATCGGCGTCGCGCCGCGCGGCAGTTTGATCACCTCGCCCTTGGGCGTGAAGCAGAACACCTTGTCGGTGTACATCTCCAGCTTGACCGCCTCGAGAAAACTTTCGTGGTCGTCTTCGCCGTCGAATTGTTCGGTCAGCTGCGCGATCCATTTCGCCGGGTCCACAGCAAAGGGGTTCTTCGAGCGGACACCATCGCGGTAGGACCAATGCGCCGCCACGCCGGTTTCGGCCACGTCGTGCATCTGGCGGGTGCGGATCTGCACCTCGACCCGTTTGCCGTCGCGGCCCGACACGGTTGTGTGAATGGACCGGTATCCGTTCGTCTTGGGCTGGCTGATGTAATCCTTGAACCGTCCGGGCACGGCGCGCCAGCGGCGGTGTATGGCGCCCAGCGCGCGATAGCAGTCTTCCTCGCTGTCGGTGATCACGCGAAAGCCGTAGATGTCCGAGAGGCGTGAGAACGATTGCTCCTTCTCCTCCATCTTGCGCCAGATCGAATAGGGTTTCTTCGCGCGGCCGAACACATCCGCCTCGATCCCCGCCTTGGCAAGCTCCTTGCGCATGTCGGTCGTGATCCGCTGGATCACATCGCCTGCTTCTTTTTGCAGGGTGATGAAGCGCCGGATGATGGAGGCGCGGGCATCGGGGTTGAGCACCCGGAATGCCAGATCCTCCAGCTCTTCGCGCATCCACTGCATGCCCATGCGGCCAGCGAGCGGGGCAAAGATGTCCATCGTCTCGCGCGCCTTCTGGGCCTGCTTTTCGGGGCGCATCGCCTTGATGGTGCGCATGTTGTGCAGCCGGTCCGACAACTTGACCAGAATGACGCGCAGGTCCTTGGACATGGCCATGAACAGCTTGCGGAAATTTTCCGCCTGCTTGGTCTCTGTCGAGGTCAGTTGCAGATTGGTAAGCTTTGTCACCCCATCGACCAGCTCCGCCACCTCGGAGCCGAAGAACTGAGCCACTTCGCCGTAGGACGCCTTGGTATCCTCGATGGTGTCATGCAGCAGAGCGGTGATCAGCGTCGCATCGTCAAGCTGTTGCGCGGCCAGAATGGCGGCAACGGCGACAGGATGGGAAAAGTAGGGCTCACCCGAATGACGCAGCTGACCCCTGTGCATTTCATCGCCGTAGGCATAGGCCTGACGGATCAGCTCTTCATTGGTTTTCGGGTTGAACCCTTTGACAAGTGCAATGAGGTCATCGGCAGTGGATGTCATTTTCTGCCTCAGCCTCCGGGCGGGACGAACATCCCCGCCGCGCTTATCCCTGGCCTTGCGCAGCCATCAACTGCCGCAAAAGCATCTCTTCGGACATGCTGTCTTCTTCGGGCTTGTCCTGCTCGGCACCCATGAGAAGCGCCATCGCGTCCTCTTCGGGCTCATCCACCTCGATCTGGGTCTGATTCGATTCGATCAGGCGCTCGCGCAGATCATCCGCAGACTGTGTTTCGTCCGCGATCTCGCGCAGCGATACAACGGGGTTCTTGTCATTGTCGCGATCCACGGTAACAGGCGAGCCTGCCGTGATTTCACGGGCGCGGTGCGCTGCAAGCATCACCAATTCGAACCGGTTTGGGACTTTATCAACACAATCTTCAACGGTCACGCGCGCCATGGGACACTCCATTAGTCAGGATTTCTGCCAGAGAGTGGTACTTAGGCGCGTTTGCCCTGATTTACAAGCGGATATTAAAGCGGAACAACCGCGTTCCGGTCGGCCAGCGGGAGCGCATCGTGCATTTGCCGGACCGTCAGACCAAGCAGTGGATGACGCCAATCCGGAGCAACGTCCATCAGCGGCACCAGCACGAATGCGCGGTCTTGAAGCCGCGGATGCGGCAAGATCAGACAGTCTGGCGCCTGTGCCTGCTGCGCCTTGAGCGGCAAGTCGCGCCATTTACGCTGGGTTTCGGCATCCGGCAGCACCTGATCGTCGACCGCGAGCAGGTCAAGATCAAGCGTCCGCGCGCCCCAGCGCGCGGTCCGGACACGGCCCAGCGCCTCTTCGACCGCGTGCAGATGACCTAGCACCTCGTCGGCCGTGACCGACCCTGCAAGGACAGCCGCGGCGTTCACATAGTCGGGACCGGAGCCGGCAGGAAAGGCGGGTGTGCGGTAAAAACGGCTGATTGAGCGAATCACCAGGCCGCGCATCTTGAGCATGTCCAGCGCACGTTTCAACAGCAGATCAGATGCTTCACCCTGCGAAGTGAGGTTCGAACCCATTCCAATCAGCAGCTGTGCCCGTTGTTTGGGCGGGCTCCCGCCGTCTTTTCCAGCAAATTCGTCTTGCGGCATCCGTGAATTTCCTTAGATGTGGCGTCCTACGTCAAGGTCAGGTACTCTTTCCTTGATTTGATACATTCTATTTCGGCCAGCAAGCAACGATGACGCGCTGCCGTGGCTAAGGGACACACGATGTTTTACAAAGACGAGCGTTTGGCGCTTTTCATAGATGGTTCGAACCTTTACGCCGCCGCAAAGACGCTTGGATTTGACATCGACTACAAGCTGCTGCGTCAGGAGTTCATGCGGCGGGGCAAGCTGCTTCGTGCATTCTATTACACCGCCCTGCTCGAGAACGACGAATATTCGCCGATACGGCCTCTCGTCGACTGGCTGCACTACAACGGCTTCTCGATGGTGACCAAACCTGCCAAGGAATATACCGACAGCATGGGCCGCCGGAAGGTGAAGGGCAACATGGACATCGAGCTGGCCGTCGACGCGATGGAGCTGGCACCGCATGTGGACCACATCGTCATCTTTTCGGGCGACGGCGATTTCCGTCCACTGGTGGAAAGCCTGCAGCGTCAGGGCGTGCGCGTGTCGGTCGTGTCCACGATCCGCAGCCAGCCGCCGATGATCTCGGACGACCTGCGTCGTCAGGCCGACAATTTCATCGAACTGGATGATTTGCGCGACGTCCTGGGCCGCCCCCCGCGTGAGCCGAACCTTGGCGGTGCCAACACCTGAAGCCACGATTTGCCGATACGTCACCCGGGAACTGACCTTTGTGTCAGTCGGAGGCCTATGGGCGCGGGAAGTTCCGAATCGTCTGATTCTGGCCCCCTCCCGACATGAATGTCTTCAACATTCACGGGGCGCGTGTTGCAAAACACCCTCCGCGGGCGGGGTTCGGCCCGCCATAGACAGATCGTGTCGCATGCCGTTGCGCGCAGCATCAGCGCCTGAATCGGGGGTGGACCTGAGGGGCCTGCCCGCTTACCTCTGAAGGCAACGACGGAGATGCCCATGACCAAGCCCCCCCTGACCCTGTATCTTGCCGCGCCGCGCGGCTTTTGCGCCGGTGTGGACCGCGCGATCAAGATCGTCGAGATGGCCTTGGAAAAATGGGGGGCGCCAGTCTATGTCCGCCACGAGATCGTGCACAACAAATTCGTCGTCGACGGCTTGCGCGACAAGGGCGCGGTGTTCGTCGAGGAATTGTCCGACTGCCCCGATGACCGGCCCGTGATCTTTTCCGCCCATGGCGTGCCCAAATCCGTGCCCTCCGCCGCACAGGCCCGCAACATGGTTTACGTCGATGCGACCTGCCCGCTGGTCAGCAAGGTTCATATCGAAGCCCAGAGACATGCCGATGCCGGTTTGCAGATGATCATGATCGGCCACGCGGGCCATCCCGAAACGGTCGGCACCATGGGGCAACTGCCGCCGGGCGACGTATTGTTGGTCGAGACGCCCAAGGATGTCGCCCAGGTGCAGGTACGCGATCCGCAAAAGCTGGCCTATGTCACCCAGACCACGCTGAGCGTGGATGACACCGCTGATATCGTGGCGGCGCTGCAGGCGCGGTTTCCGGCCATCGTGGGGCCGCACAAGGAAGACATCTGCTACGCCACGACCAACCGTCAGGAAGCGGTGAAGGCGATGGCGCCGAAATGCGACGCGATGCTGGTCGTGGGTGCGCCCAACTCCAGCAACTCCAAGCGGCTGGTCGAGGTGGGCGCGCGGGCGGGCTGCGACTATGCCCAACTGGTGCAACGTGCCGCCGACATAGACTGGCGCGCGCTGGAGGGGATCGCGAGCATGGGCATCACCGCCGGTGCATCGGCCCCCGAAGTGTTGATCAACGAGGTCATCGACGCGTTCAGGCAGCGTTATGACGTCAAGGTCGATATGGTCGAGACCGCGGTCGAGAACGTCGAGTTCAAAGTGCCCCGAATCCTGCGCCAGCCTGCTTGACCCGGCTGGCGTCGCGCGGCGCCCGTGGCCGAGGGGCGCCCGCCACAGCATCTTTTCAGCGGGCGCAGGACGGGTGGCGTTCGGCCGCGCGCGGCGCTAAAAATCCCCGCCTGACCACAGGAGACCCCAGATGCCCCCCATCCCCCGCGCGCCCCTGATCCTTGGCCTCGCCGGTCTGGTTCCCTTCGTCTGGGGTGCCGCCACGTTGCTGAGCCCGGAGCTTTCGGAGCTGGGCCACAGATGGCTCGGCGCCCGGTTCATCGGCCCCTACGTGCAGCTGTTTTACGGCGCGATCATCCTGTCGTTCATGTCGGGCGTCCTTTGGGGGTTTGCCACCAAGGCGCGCGGTGCACGGGCTGCAACCGGCTATGGGCTGTCGGTGATCCCCGCGCTCTGGGCCTTTTTCATGATCGGGAGCGGGCCGGTCAGCGCGAGCCTGAACCTGATGATCGGCTTTGCCGGTTTGCTGTTGCTGGACGCAGCCTTCTGGCGCTGGGGGCTTGCGCCTGCATGGTGGATGTCGCTGCGCGTCCTGCTGACGACAATCGTGCTGGCCTGCCTCGCGGTGGGGGCATTTGGATGAGCGACCGTGAAACCTTGGCGGTCTATGCTGCGAAAACCGCGGAATATGCCGCATTTTCGGACAGTGCGAACGCACGCGATCCGCTGCTCACCGCCTTTATCGCCGCACTTCCCGTGGGGGGTGCAGTGCTGGATCTGGGGTGTGGGCCCGGCGCCAGCGCCGCGGTGATGGCCGATGCGGGCCTGCGTGTGCATGCGGTCGATGCGGTGCCCCAGATGGTCGCCCTTGCCGCCCGCCATCCCGGCGTGCGCGCCGAGGTTGCGCAGTTTGACGACATCGACGGCGTTGACCTCTATGACGGGATCTGGGCCAACTTCAGCCTGCTCCACGCCGAACGCGACGCCCTGCCCCGCATTCTTGGTGCCCTGCACGCTGCCCTGCGCGCGGGCGGGCGGCTTCACATCGCGATGAAGCTCGGCACAGGGACAAGGCGCGACGCGATCGGGCGCAAGTACACCTACGTCAGCGAAGCCGACCTGCGCGCGCTGCTGGGCGCTGCGGGCTTTGCCATCACGGGGGTGCGGACAGGGCGCGAAAAGGGGCTGGACGGCACCTATGCGGATTGGATAGCTGTCGCCGCAGATGGTTGAGCTATTCGCATACACAGACGGCGCCTGTTCGGGCAACCCGGGCCCCGGCGGCTGGGGTGTGCTGATGCAGGCAAAGGACGGTGATACCGTCGTCAAGGAGCGCGAGCTGAAAGGCGGCGAAGCCAACACGACCAACAACCGCATGGAACTTCTTGCCGCGATCAACGCGTTGGAGGCATTGGCCCGGGACAGCGAAATCACGCTGATCACCGACAGCAACTACGTCAAGAACGGCATCACCAGCTGGATCCACGGCTGGAAGAAGAACGGCTGGAAGAACGCCGCGAAAAAACCCGTGAAGAACGCCGAGCTGTGGCAGCGGCTGGATGCGGCGAACGCGTGCCACAAGGTAACGTGGAAATGGGTCAAGGGCCACGCGGGCCACTCCGAGAACGAACGTGCGGATGCGCTGGCGCGGGCCGGCATGGCGCCTTTCAAATCACGATGAGCCTTGTCGGATTCCTCGACTATGCCTCGGTGATCGTGTTCGCCATCACCGGCGCGCTGGTTGCCAGCCGGGCACAGTTCGACCTTGTCGGTTTTGCCTTCATTGCCTGCCTCACGGCGGTCGGCGGCGGCACGATCCGGGACCTGCTGCTGGACCGCAACCCGATCTTCTGGATCGCCGAGCCAAGCTATCTCGGCGCCGCTTCCGCCGCGGCGCTGGTGACGTTCTTTACGGCGCATCTTCTGGAAAGCCGCCTGCGGACGCTGATCTGGCTGGACAGTTTCGCCCTTGCCGTGGCGGTGGCGGCCGGGGCCGGTGTGGCGATCAACATGGATCAGGGTCCGGTTATTATCGTGCTGATGGGTATGGTCACGGGCTGCATGGGCGGCCTGATGCGTGATGTCGTGGTGGGCGATGTGCCCGTCGTTCTCAAACAGGGCGAGCTTTATGTCACAGCCGCCTTCGCAGGCGCCGCCACCGCGATGGTGATCAAGCTTTACCTGCCCGATGTTTCCTATGGCCTGCTGATCGGTGCCGCTGTCACTTGGGTCCTGCGCGCAGGATCGGTGCTGTTTGGCTGGCACCTCCCGGTCTACAAAAGCGCCCCGCCCAAGTCCTGAAGACAGCCGGGCCGGGTCATTTTCGCCAGTGAAAAGGCACGATGACAAGCGCCCCGACAGAGGCCGCGATCGCATTCAGCCCCGGCGATGCAAACCCGAATCCGAACATCAGACGCACGAAGTAGAACAAGAACGCCCCGCCGACGCAGATGATGATCGATTGCAGAATGCCGTTGTGCGTAAACCCGCTGCGCTCGGACAGGTAGCCTACGATGCCCGCGATCACGACGGTGCCGATCATGCTTGGGAACATGGGGCTATCCTTTCAGAACAGTGCCCGGTGCGATCTGTGCACCGCGCTGGAAATCCTCGACATCCTGCGCGCCTTTGCCCGCCTTTTGCAAGCGGGTCAAGGCGACGGCCCCCGTCCCGCAGGCGACGTGCAGCGGTGCGCCCACCACTTCGCCGGGCTGTCCGTCGCCCTCGGCCAAAGTCGAGCCCAGCACCTTGATGCGGCTGCCCTCGTGTTCGAACCACGCCCCCGGGAACGGCGACAGGCCACGGATCAGCCGATCGACCTCTTGCGCCGGACGGGTCCAGTCGATGCGCGCCTCGGCCTTGTCGATCTTGGCGGCGTAGGTGACACCGCTGTCGGGCTGCGGCTTGGGTGTGAGGGTGGCAAGCCGGTCAAGCGCCTCGACGATCAACCGGGCGCCCAGCGCGCTGAGCCTGTCATGCAACATTGCGGTCGTCTCTTCCGCGCCGATGTCTATCGCTTCGCGCAACAGCACCGGCCCGGTATCAAGCCCGGCCTCCATCTGCATGATGCACACGCCGGTCTGCGCGTCCCCCGCCATGATGGCGCGGTGAATGGGCGCGGCACCGCGCCAGCGCGGCAGCAGGCTGGCGTGGATGTTCAGACAGCCATGCTCTGGCGTATCCAGCACGGCCTGCGGCAGGATCAGCCCGTATGCCACGACCACGGCAATTTCGGCGCCCAGCGCGCGAAAGTCTTCCTGCACCTGCTCCGTCCGCAACGACAGCGGGGTGCGCACTTCCAGACCCAATGCTTCGGCACGGGCCTGCACCGGGCTGGGGCGCTCTTTCCTGCCACGCCCGGCGGGCCGGGGCGGCTGCGAATAAACTGCCACGACCTCATGCCCGGCCGCCACCAGCGCGTCCAGCACCGGCACGGAAAATTCGGGCGTACCCATGAAGATTAGGCGCATCATCTGTCTCCTTGATCCGGTAAGGTGCAGGCGTCCTGCACCTTCGCACCGGGCATCGGGCGCCCTGTATCGGCGCGTGCCACGCCCTAGCCCTTCAGCTTGCGCGCCCGGCGCAGCAGCATGTCACGTTTGACACCGCTGAGCCGGTCGAAATACATCCTGCCGTTCAGATGATCGATCTGGTGCTGGACGCTGGTGGCGTCCAGACCGACGAAATCCCGCTCGACCACGGCACCGCTCTCGTCCAGATAGCGGACCCGAACGCCGCGGGGCCTGCGCACCTTGGCCGACACGCCCGCCAGACAGGGCGATGCTTCCTCATGCGTGTTCATGATGGCCGACGCGTCGATGATTTCCGGGTTGGCAAGCCGGATGCGCTTGTCGCGGGCCTCGGAGGTATCGACGACCGCAAGCCGCAGCATCACGCCGATCTGCGGTGCGCCAAGCCCGACGCCGGGCATCGCGTCCATCGTGTCAATCATGTCGTTCCAGATCGCGCGGATCTCGTCCGACACCTCCGCCACCGCATCCGCCGCGGTGCGCAGGCGGCGGTCGGGCCATGGTACGATGGCACGAACGGTCATGGCGCATAATCCGCTTCGAGCGCCGCGCGCGTTGCGGCATCCAGACGATCAAAGGTCACGATACCGTCAAGGTGATCCAGTTCGTGCTGCACACAGGCCGCGGCAAAGCCGGAAAAGCTCTGCTCCTGGCGATTGCCGGTCACGTCGGTCCAGACCATCCGTACCTGCGCGGGACGCGAGATTTCGGCGCTGACGCCGGGAATGCTCAGGCACCCTTCGGCATTGGTCGCATGTTGTTCGCTGACATCCTGCAGGATCGGATTGATGCACACCACGGGATCGGGCCTGCCCTCTTTCCAACCCACGTCCATCACGAAAATCCGCTGCATCACACCCACCTGTGGCCCGGCAAGACCGCGACCGGGTGCGGCATACATCGTCTCGAGCATATCCGCCGCAAGGGTTTCGATGCAGGGTGTGACCTGCGTCACCGGGGCACAGACCTGTGTCAGTCGCGGGTCCGGCCAGCGCAGGATATCCAGAACGCTCATCCGCGCGCCAGTTCGCGTTTGAACTTGACCATCTTGCGGGTGATCATCTGCCGTTTCAGCGGCTTGAGATAGTCGATGAACAGCTTGCCATCGAGATGGTCGATCTCATGTTGGACGCAGGTCGCCCAGAGCCCGTCCATGCCCTCGCGGTGTTCTTTGCCGTTGCTGTCGATCCAGGTGACTTCGACCTCGGCCGGACGGGTGACATCGGCAAATTGCTCGGGAATACTCAGACAGCCCTCTTCATAGGTGTTCAACCCTTCCGATGACGCGGTGATCTGCGGGTTGAACATGATCAACGGGCGCGGCTTTTCGCCCTCCTCCTTCACGCAGTCCAGCACCACGAGGCGGCTCAGCACGCCCACCTGCGGGGCGGCAAGACCGACGCCGGGTGCGTCGTACATCGTGGCCAGCATGTCAGCAGCCAGTGTGCGCAGATCGTCGGTAAGATCGGACACCGGGGCGCAGGCCTTTTTCAGGCGCGGATCGGGGTGATATAGAATAGGGCGTTTCATGCCAGTTCATGTAAGGCATGGTCCGCGCGCTCGCAAGGCAGGCTTGCACATGGCTGCAACACCGCTAGGTTGCGAGGCGAATGAAAAGGAGACACCGGAATGAGCTTTGACACCCCGATCGAACGCCGCGGCACCCATTGTGCGAAGTGGGACGCGATGGAGACGATTTACGGCGTGCCCGCCGATACGGGGATCGCGATGTGGGTGGCCGACATGGATTTCGCGACGGCACCCGTGGTGCGGGACGCGGTGCGGCGCATGGTCGATCACGGTGTCTTTGGCTATTTCGGCGACGAAAGCGAATACCGCAATGCGATCAAATGGTGGATGAAAGAGCGGCATGGCTGGGATCTGGACCCGGCGCATGCCTTCACCACTCACGGTCTGGTCAATGGCACAGCGATGTGTGTCGATGCCTTTACCGGTGTCGGCGACGGGGTCGTCCTGTTCACGCCGGTCTACCACGCTTTTGCCCGGGTGATCGAAGCCGCCGGGCGCTCCGTGGTCGAATGCGAGATGGTTCAGAAGGACGGCCGCTATCACATGGATTTCGAGGCCTATGATGCCCGGATGACCGGCACCGAAAAAATGCTGATCCTCTGCTCGCCCCACAATCCCGGTGGCACCGTCTGGAACCGCGAGGAGCTTCAGGGCGTCGCCGATTTCGCAAAGCGCCACGATCTGGTGCTGGTGTCGGACGAGATCCACCACGACCTGGTGATGCCCGGTCATTCGCATACCCCGATGGCCCTGATCGAGGGCATCGAGGACCGGCTGGTGATGATGACCGCCACCACCAAGACATTCAACATCGCAGGCTCCCATTCGGGGAACGTGATCATCGCGGATCCGGGCCTGCGCGCGCGGTTCGCCGCGCGGATGGCAGCGCTTGGCCTGTCTCCCAACAGTTTCGGGCTGTTCATGGCCACTGCGGCCTATTCCCCCGAGGGCGCGGCATGGGTAGACGACCTGGTGACGTATCTGGACGGCAACCGGCAGCTGTTCGACGCGGCAATCAACGCGATTCCGGGTCTGCAATCGATGCCGATGGCCGCGACCTATCTGGCCTGGGTGGATTTCGCGGGCACCGGGATGGACCGAGACGAATTTACGCAACGGGTCGAGCAAGGTGCCGGGATCGCGGCCAACCGCGGGCCCACCTTCGGCAGCGGCGGCGAAAGCTTTCTGCGGTTCAACATCGGCACGACCCGCGCGCGGGTGCAAGAGGCCTGCGACAGGCTGACTGAGGCGTTCAAGGACCTTCAGTAGACCCGCAACGACAAAGGGGCGCCACACCCGGGCGCCCTCATGGTCCGAAATTCCTGAAAACCGTTCAGCGTTTCATTTCCGACAACCGTGGCAGCGGCATGTCCATGCCCGCGTCGATACCTGTCGTGGCGCAATACTCGAACGGCGTGGCGCGCTTGATCTCAAAGACACGTTCACCATGCGCGGTCTGGCTACCGGTTATCAGGCATTGGTAAAGATGCTCGGTGCCGTCAAACACATCCACAACCCCCTTCAGCATCGGGACGTTGTCAGCCAGAACAGCAAAGCCGTTCGCCCAGGTGCGCTGCACCGGATAAACCACTTCGCCCGCCTTCACGTGCAACTGCTTTTTCGCCTTGAGCGCGCGCACCCGAACGCGGCCCCGTCCCGGTTCGAAATCCTTTGGCAAGAACGTGTCCATCATTACCCCCCCATACACTCTGCTCTAAGTTGATCGATATACGCTAAAACGCAAGCCAAATCTGGAACGTCATTCCACCTGCCACTCTTCTGTGTGCATATGCGCACCGGCGTTGCGCGTGCGAGATGTCTCGTAATATGCCGAAACTAGATTATTTTCTCCTTAAGCAACAAAAAGGAGAGCACTGTGGGACTGCTGATTGACGGGAAGTGGCACGACAACTGGTACGACACCGAGAAAACGGGCGGCGCCTTCAAGCGCCAGGAATCGCAGTTCCGCAACTGGATCACAGCAGATGGCAGCGCGGGCCCGTCGGGCGACGGCGGGTTCAAGGCCGAGGCCGGGCGCTATCACCTCTACGTCAGCCATGCCTGCCCCTGGGCGCACCGCACGCTGATATTTCGCAGCCTGAAAGGACTTGCGGACCTCATTGATGTGTCCGTTGTCCATCCCGACATGATGAGCGACGGGTGGACCTTCGATACGGATTTTGACGGCGCAACCGGCGACAGGCAGTTCGACCTGCCCTTCGCCCGCGACATTTATACCCGCGCCAATCCGACGTTTACCGGCCGCGTGACCGTGCCGATTCTGTGGGACAAGGAACGCGGCACGATCGTGTCCAACGAATCGTCGGAAATCATCCGCATGTTCAACAGCGCCTTCGATGGAATCACAGGCAACACCGATGACTACTGGCCAGAAAACCTGCGCGCCGCGATCGAACCGATCAACGACCGCATCTATGATACGGTGAACAATGGCGTCTACAAATCGGGTTTTGCCACCACGCAGGACGCCTATGACGCGGCTGTCGTACCCCTGTTCGACAGCCTGGACTGGATCGAGGAAATCCTGTCACGAAACCGCTATCTGACGGGCGACCGGGTGACCGAGGCCGATTGGCGCCTGCTGACCACACTGCTGCGGTTCGATCTGGTGTATCACCTGCATTTCAAATGCAACCGCAGGCGCATCGTGGATTACCCCAACCTGTGGGCCTATACCCGCGAGTTGTACCAATGGGAGGGTGTCGCCGAAACGGTTCACTTCGACCATATCGTGCGGCACTACCACTACAGCCATGACAGCATCAATCCGCACCGGATCATCCCGATCAACCCGATCATCGACTGGATGGCGCCACATGGCCGCGGCTGAGGCCTTTCAGGTCATCGCGCGCTGTTCGGCTCCGTAATGCGCCACCATCGCCGCCAGATCCTCTGGCGGCGTACTGCTTTGCACGAAGGCGCGGGCATTTGCGGAATGGGCAAAGATCGAACCATCCGAGAAGAAACTGGTGTTGGTCACAAAAATCACCCGCGCGGCGGGTTGGCGATAGTTGGCATAGTCCGAGATCGCCAGCGCCGAGCCTTCCTCAATCACCAGATCGAGGATGATGATATCAACGGCTTCCTGTGAAAGATGCGCAATCGCCTCGACCTGGCCGCTGACCGCCGTGACGGTCATGCCCTGCCGCTCCAGATGCCGCAGCCAGACACTCGAAAGTTCGTGAACACTCTCGACAATCAAGACCCGTGTGGCGTCGACTTCAGCTGATTTCATCTGATGGCCCCCTTGATCGTTTGATCCTTCGGGTGATTCCGCACATAAAACAATACCAGATATTGCATTGCCTTAACAGGGCGGGCCACTATTGATCCTTGCGCTGTTTTCCGCTTTGTCAAAAAGCGAAATGAGCCGAATTCAGCCAATCCTACCATAAGTTGAGCAAACCACTTGACCAATCAACCCAGAGATCACGGAGGCGGGCTCGACGCGGCGGCTCTGGCGTTTGGCGGCACCCGGGCCGAGTGGCTTGACCTGTCGACCGGGATCAATCCGGTGCCCTATCCACTTCCGCCGCTGTCCGCGGATGCGTGGACTGCCCTGCCCGACCGGCGCGCACAACAGGCGCTGCTGCGGGCGGCGCGGGCGTTCTGGCGGGTGCCCGACGGGGCCGCCATCCTGGCCACACCGGGCGCGTCGGCGCCGATTGCGATGATGCCGCGGCTGGCGCCACGGGGCGCTGTGCATATCGCGGCACCCACCTACAATGAACATGCCGCCGCCTTCGAGGCCGCGGGCTGGACCCACGCACCGGACGCCCGGAGCGCGCAGGCGCAGGTGGTGGTGCATCCCAACAACCCGGACGGCAGGATGTTCTCCGCAGCAGAACTCACAGCACCGCTTCGCATCGTCGACGAAAGCTTTTGCGACGTAACGCCCGACGCGTCGCTTATCGAGACGGCCGAGACCCCCGGCACGGTCGTTCTGAAAAGCTTTGGCAAATTCTGGGGTTTGGCCGGTCTGCGGCTGGGGTTCGCGATCGGAGATCCGGCGCTCATCGCGCAGTTGACGCAGATGCTGGGGCCCTGGCCCGTGGCCGGTCCCGCGCTTGAGATCGGGGCGGCGGCGCTGGCCGATATCGACTGGGCGGACCGCACGCGGGCCCGCCTGAA
>JBFFQZ010000044.1:0-13732 GCA_041573235.1 Sulfitobacter sp.
AGCCCGCGCTGGCGGGCTGGGACGGTTTCGGCATCGTTGTGCAGGCCTATGGCCCGCGCGCGGCCGCGGCGATCGACACGCTCTACGAGATGGCCAAAAATCATGACCGCCGCATCATGGTCCGGCTGGTCAAGGGTGCCTATTGGGACACCGAGATCAAGCGCGCCCAGGTCGAGGGGGTCGACGGCTTTCCGGTGTTCACGCGCAAGGCGGCAACGGACGTGAGCTATATTTCCAATGCGCGCAAGCTGCTGGGCCTGACCGACCGCATCTATCCACAGTTCGCCACCCACAACGCCCATACGGTTGCCGCCGTGCTGCACATGGGCGCGGACAAGAACAGCTTTGAATTCCAGCGCCTGCATGGCATGGGCGAGACGCTGCACAACATCGTGATGAAACAGCACAGCACCCGGTGCCGCATCTACGCGCCCGTCGGGGCGCACAAGGATCTGCTGGCCTACCTCGTGCGGCGCCTGCTGGAAAACGGCGCCAACTCGAGCTTCGTCAATCAGATCGTGGACGAAAACGTGTCCCCCGAAGAGGTTGCCTCCGATCCCTTCGACAAACTTGACGACATCGCTCCGGTGATCCCCACCGGGCCCGAGATCTTCCTTCCCCTTCGCGAAAATGCGCGGGGGTTTGACCTCAAGCACACTCCGACGCTTGAAGCGATCGAAGCCGCCCGTGCCCCTTTCGCCACGCACAACTGGCAGGCCGCACCGCGCGTCGCAGGCGGCGCCACCGGCGCGGCACCCATCGCGGTCGAGACCCCGGCCGGCCTTGGCGCATCGCCCGGCACCGTGCGCAATGCCACGCCCGACGACGTGGCCGCGGCGATCGCGGCAGCAAAGCCTTGGGACACCCCAATGGAGGAACGCTGCATTGTGCTGAAAAAAGCCGCCGCGCTGTTCGAGGACCGCTACGGCGAGATATTCGCCCTGCTGGCGCGCGAGGCGGGCAAAGGCCTGCCGGACTGCGTCGCAGAGCTGCGTGAGGGTGTGGATTTCCTGCGTTACTATGCGGCGCAGGCCACCAACATGCCGCCTGCCGGGGTCTTTACCTGCATTTCACCGTGGAACTTCCCCTTTGCGATTTTCATGGGCCAGATTTCGGCCGCGCTGGCCGCGGGCAATGCCGTGCTGGCCAAACCGGCCGAGCAGACGCCGCTGATCGCCGATCTGGCGGTTGGCGTCCTGCATGAGGCAGGCGTGCCCGAGACGGCGCTGCAGCTGCTGCCCGGTGGTGGTGAGGTCGGCGCGGCGCTGACCTCGGACGCGCGGATCGGCGGGGTTGCCTTTACCGGTTCGACCGCCACCGCACAGCGCATCCGCACGGCAATGGCCGACCATTGCGCCCCCGGCACCCCGCTGATCGCGGAAACCGGCGGCCTGAACGCGATGATCGTCGACAGCACCGCGCTGCCCGAACAAGCCGCGCAGGCGGTCGTCGAAAGCGCTTTTCAATCTGCGGGCCAACGCTGCTCTGCGCTGCGCTGTCTTTACGTTCAGGAAGACATCGCCGAAGAGTTCCAGAAGATGCTCATCGGCACGATGAAGGCGCTGCGCATGGGCGATCCATGGCATCTCAGCACCGACGTGGGCCCGGTGATCGACGAAACCGCCCGCAAAGGCATCGCCGCCCATATCGAAACCGCGCGCCGCGAAGGGCGTCTGATCGCGGAGATGCCCACGCCGGGCCACGGGATCTATATCGCGCCCACCATCCTGCGGATCAACGGCATCGCCGACCTCAAGCGTGAGATCTTCGGCCCGGTCCTGCACATCGCAACCTTCAAATCGCGTGACCTCGACCGGGTGATCGATGCGATCAACGGCACCGGATACGGGCTGACCTTCGGACTGCACACGCGCATCGACGACCGGGTACAGCATGTCTCGGAACGGATCCAGGCGGGCAACATCTATATCAACCGCAACCAGATCGGCGCCATCGTCGGCAGCCAGCCCTTCGGCGGAGAAGGTCTCTCTGGCACAGGACCCAAGGCGGGCGGCCCGAATTACCTGCCGAGGTTCTCGACACCCGACCGGCAGGAGGTCTCACCGGCGTGGGATACCAACGGCGATCTGCCCGCACTGCCGGACCACAACGGCACACTGCTCGACACGCTGTCGCTGCCCGGCCCGACAGGCGAAAGCAACCGGCTGTCCACGCTCGCGCGCCCGGCGCTGCTGTGCCTCGGGCCAACGGCAGAAACCGCCGCCGCGCAAAAGCGCGCGGTCGAGGCGCAGGGCGGCATGGCCGTTGTCGCGACGGGCGCCATCACGCCTGCGGCGCTCACGAACGGTCCCGGCTATGGCGGCGTCCTGTGGTGGGGCGATGCCGACACCGCGCGCAGCCTTGAACAGGCGCTGGCAAAACGCAAAGGCCCGATCATCCCGCTGCTGCGCGGCCTGCCCGACACGGCACAGGTCCGGGCCGAACGTCACGTCTGCGTCGACACGACCGCCTCGGGCGGTAACGCGGCCCTGCTGGAGGCCTCTGCCTGATCTCTCTCCATCAGGGGACGGGCGGCACCACTACCATGACACTCAGGGCGCTAAAGCGTCCTGAATACCCCTTTCCGCACAGCCATCCTCGCCCGGATCATCCACCCCGTCCGACGCGATGGGCTCAGGCCCGCGGCTGGCGCCCGTAGAAGGGAATCACGCGCAGCGTGTCCGCGGGATCCGTCACGCGGCCTCCCGGCCCTTGACCCGGACCGGTCAATGGCACAGCGTACCATCCATGTTCCCCATCCGCGATCATAACCCTTCGGGCCGCGTCCCTTTCGTGACCTACGCGCTCATGGCGTTCAACATCGCCGTCTTCCTCACAACCCTGCCGATCGCGGGGGACGAACGCGCGCTGGCTCAATTCTACTTCGATTGGGCCCTGCTGCCGCGCCGGGTCGCTGGGGGCGACGGCTATGGCGGGTTGCTGACGTCGATGTTCCTGCATGGCGGCCTTTTGCATCTGGGCGGCAACATGCTGTTCCTTTGGATCTTCGGGGACAATGTCGAGGACGAGATGGGGCATCTGCCGTATCTCGGATTCTACCTGCTTGCAGGCATTGCCGCAGGCCTTGTGCATGTCCTGGCCGATCCCGGCTCCTACATTCCGACGGTGGGCGCCTCGGGCGCTATTGCCGGCGTGATGGGGGGGTATCTGCTGCTGTTTCCCAGGGCGCGCGTGGATATTCTGGTCATTCTGGTCATCTACTTCCGCATCCTGCCGATCCCGGCGTGGATCATGTTGATGATCTGGTTCGTGATGCAGTTCGTCGGTGGTTTCGGAACGCCATCAGACATCGGCGGTGTCGCCTATTGGGCCCATGCGGGCGGCTTTGTTGCGGGTATCTTGCTGACCGTGCCGCTGTGGCTGCGCCGGGGCGGGTCCGCTTTCTGGGGCGCCACGGACGGGCGCCCGCCGCATCCCGAAGCGCGCTATCCCCCGCCGCTTCCGAGCACGATCCCGAAAGTGAAACGCAAATGACGCAAATCACCGCCAGCTGCCACTGTGGCGCCACGTCGATCACCGCCACCATTGCGGGCGATCCGGGCACGGCGACGCGCTGCACCTGCTCGTTCTGCTCACGCAGGCAGGCGGCAGCCGTGACCGCGCTGACCGACAGCCTGCGTGTCACAAAAGGGGCCGACAACCTGCAGCTCTACACCTGGGGCACGCATACGGCGAAACATTACTTCTGCAAGACCTGCGGCATCTACCTTTACCATCAGCGCCGCAAGGATCCCGCGCAATGCGGCGTCAATGTCGGCTGCATAGCTGGTTTCCACCCGTGGGAACATGAGCCCTTTGCATGGACCGACGGCATAAACCATTCAGCCGATCGGCGCTGACACCGCGCCGGGGGGGGGTGTTACGCGCGGCCTCAGCCGCGCACCACCTTCGCAAAGTTGGAAAATATCGCCTCGTTCGCCGCGATGATTTCGCCGTTCGCAAGAATGTCACCGCCGGGGCGCAAAGGCTCGACCAGGCCGCCCGCCTCTTTCACGATAATGACCCCCGCAGCCATGTCCCACGCGTTGAGACGGCGTTCCCAGAATCCATCGTAGCGGCCCGCCGCGACATAGGCGAGATCCAGCGCAGCCGATCCCCAGCGCCGGACCCCCGCGCAAACCGGCGCCAGCCGGGCCAGGTCCTGCAACGTCTGCGGCAGATCCGACCGCCCGCCAAACGGAATGCCCGTGGCAAAAATGGATTCGATCATGCGCGACCGGCCAGAGACCCGCAGACGGCTCTCGTTCATCCAGGCGCCGGCACCTTTTTCGGCAAAGAACATCTCGTCCTTGGCCGCGTCGAAGACGACACCTGCAACAACCTGCCCCTTGTGCTCCAGCGCGATCGAGACCGACCAATGCGGCAGCCCGTGCAGGAAGTTCGTCGTCCCGTCCAGCGGATCCACGATCCAGCGGCGCGTGGGATCTTCACCGTCCTGCCCGCCGCCCTCTTCGGCCAGCCAGCCATAAGTCGGACGCGCGCCCATCAATTCGTCCTTCAAGAGCTTCTCGGCGTTGATGTCCGCCCGGCTCACGAAGTCTCCGGCGCCCTTCATCGACACCTGGAGGTTCTCGACCTCCCGGAAATCCTTGACCAACGCCCGCCCCGCCTTGCGCGCGGCCTTGATCATGATGTTCAAATTTGCACTGCCTACCATGTCACACGGGCCTTTCAATGAGATCAGTCGCTCTCTTAGGACGTGGCACGCGGAATGCCAAGAGCCGGTGACGCAGCGTGTGGCTTGTGCTGTGTCACAGCTCCGTTAGGGTGAGGCAAAATCAACAGGAGAACTCAATGTCCGACACGATGCAACAGATCGTCCTCGCCAGCCGCCCCGATGGCGCACCCACCCCCGAGAACTTCCGCCTCGAAGAAGCACCGGTTCCCACGCCCGGCGAAGGTGAAGTGCTTGTGCGCGTGCACTACATGTCACTGGATCCCTACATGCGCGGACGCATGGACGATGCGAAATCCTATGCCGCCCCCGTACCCGTCGGCGGCAAGATGGAAGGCGGCGCGGTCGGCGAGATCATCGCCTCCAACGCGCCGGGCTTCGAGGTTGGCGAATTTGTCATGGGCGGCTTTGGATGGGCCACGCATTCGGTCGCGCCTGCGGCAGGACTGGCAAAGATCGATCCGAAAACGGCTCCCATCACCTATGCGCTCGGCGTGCTGGGCATGCCCGGCTTTACCGGCTGGTTCGGCCTGACGGAACACGGCCGCCCAAAAGCAGGTGAAACGCTGGTCGTGGCGGCCGCGACAGGGCCTGTCGGCTCGATGGTCGGCCAGATCGCCAAATCCATGGGCCTGCGCGTCGTGGGCATCGCCGGCGGCGCCGAGAAATGCGCCATGGCAAAGGAGCACTTCGGCTTTGACGAATGCCTCGACCACCGCGCCTACGCCGACGCCTCCGCCCTGCGCAAGGCCCTGCAAGAGGCCTGCCCCAAAGGCATCGACATCTACTTCGAGAACGTCGGCGGCAAAGTGCTCGAGGCGGTGCTGCCGCTGATGAACCCGTTCGGACGCATCCCGATCTGCGGCATGATTGCGTGGTACAATGCCGGTGGCCTCGGCGCCAACGCCTCTGAAAACGGCCTCACGGGGCCCGCGATCTGGCGCACGATCCTGGTGAAATTTCTCAGCGTCAACGGCTTCATCATCTCGAACCACTGGAACAGGCTGCCCGAGTTCCACAAGGCCGTGGCCCCGAAGATCGCGGATGGCTCCATCGCCGTTCAGGAAGATATCACCGAAGGGCTGGAAAACGCGCCCGAGGCATTCATCAAGCTGCTCACGGGCGGCAATACCGGCAAGGCCATCGTCAAACTCATCTGACCCAAGCCCGCCCGCGCGCCTTTTCGACAGGGCGCGCGGGCCATCGTTGCCGGTCCAGTCAAACCCGCTACCCGACCGCGATTCATCGCCGCCTTACACGGCCTGCAGCTTGCGCGCCTCCTGACCGGCGAGGTGCAGCAGTTCCTGCATAAACGGCTTTTCGCGATCACTGCTTCGGATCGCTGCATAGAGGCTGCGGGTGATTCCGTTGCGCGTCAGCGGCCGCGTCACGTAGTCCGACGAATATTTCACCTCCCGCACGACCCAATCGGGCAGCACGGAAACGCCCCGATTGGACGCCACCAACAGCAGAATCACCGCCGTCAGCTCGACCTGGCGGATGCTGGCGGGTTCGACCTTGGCCGGAATCAGCAGTTGGCTGAACACATCCAGCCGTGAACGCTCGACCGGATAGGTGATCAACGTCTCCCCGCGAAAATCCTCTGCTTCGACAAAACTCTTTCGCGCCAGCGGGTGCACGCTCGCCGCGACAAAGACCGCCTGATAGTCGAAAAGCTCGATGAACTCGACGCCCGCGATGTCTTCGGGATCGGACGAGATCACCAGATCCACCTCCTCGCGCAGGAGGGCTGGCAGGGCATCAAAGGCAAGACCCGGACGGATGTCGACATCAACCTCCGGGAAACTGCGGCGGAACTGTTCGAGGACCGGGAACAGCCACTCGAAACAGGCGTGGCACTCGATCGCGATGTGCATCCGCCCCGTACTGCCGGCCCGCAACCCGCTGAATTCGTCCTGCAAGGCCTGCACCTGCGGCAAGACCTGCTGCGCAAGTTTCAGCAGGCGCTGACCGGCGGGTGAAAGCTTGAGCGGCTTTGAACGCCGCACGAACAACTCGACCCCGGCCTGTTCTTCGAGCCCCTTTACCTGATGGCTGAGTGCCGACTGGGTGATGTTCATCATCTCCGCCGCGCGGGCCAACCCGCCTGCCTCGTGGATGGCCTGAATGGTTCGCAGGTGGCGGAACTCGATATGCATATGAGGGCCTCCTCATGTTTAAGATGAAAGTTATGAATTTGTCTCACAACAAATATCGTGCGACAAGGGCTGAAATCAACGAGGACCCTGTCATGACCGCACCTGCTGTTTCCTTCGAAGTCTTCCCGCCCAAAACCGTGGATGCAGCCTTCAAGCTGTGGGACACCGCGCAGGCCCTTGCCCCGCTGGACCCGCGTTTCTTCTCGGTGACCTACGGTGCGGGCGGCTCGACCCGTGACCTGACCCACGACGCGGCCCACGTGCTGCGCCGGACGTCGAAGCTGCCGGTCTCGGCGCATCTGACGTGCGTGGGCGCCAGCATCACCGAGACTATGGAAGTGGCCGAGAAATTTGCCGAAGCCGGTGTGACGGATATCGTTGCCCTGCGCGGCGATCCGGAAGCGGGCCAGGACCGTTTCGTGCCCCACCCCGACGGGTTCGCCCATTCGGTCGAGCTGATCGAAGCGCTGGCCCTGTTGGAGAAATTCACCATCCGTGTCGGCGCCTACCCCGACTGCCACCCCGATGCCGCAAGCCAGCACGCCAACATCCAGTACCTCAAGCGCAAGTTCGACGCGGGTGCGGATGAGGCGATCACGCAGTTCTTCTTCGAGACCGAAAGCTTTTTGCGCTTCCGTGATCAATGTGTGGCGGCAGGCATCGACAAGCCTATCGTGCCCGGCATCCTGCCCGTCACCAACTGGACCTCCGCCCGCAAGTTCGCCGAACGCTGCGGAACAAAGATCCCCGCGTGGCTCGACGAGGCATACCGCGCGGCGGAGCGTGACGGGCGCACGGCCCTTCTGTCGACGAGCCTGTGCACCGAGATGTGTTCGGAGTTGGTGGAAGAAGGCGTCGATGCCTTGCACTTCTACACGCTCAACCGCCCCGATCTGACCCGCGATGTGTGCCGCGCGCTGGGAGTTCTGCCGCAGACGGTTCTGTCGAACGTCGCTTAACTGCTTGCGATCCGGGCGTATCCGGACCTAGGTTGCGCCACTGCAACCGGGAAAGAACGTGATGCCAATGCTTGCCACCAAACCAGAAGACCTGTTGTCAAAAGAAGAGGCGCTGGCCATGTCAGGGCTGGAATTCATGCAGAGCGTTCTGGATGGCACCAGTCCCGCGCCCCCGATGGGAGTGACCTTGGGCTACGCGCTGCGCTCGGTCGAAGAGGGTCGCTGCATCTTTCGCGGGGCGCCCGCGTTCGGCGCCACCAACCCGATGGGAACAGTGCACGGCGGCTGGTACGGCGCGCTGCTGGACTCCGCTATGGCCTGCGCCGTGATGACGTGCATCCCGCGCGGGTCAGTCTATACGACGCTGGAATACAAGGTGAATCTTCTGCGCGCGATCCCGATCGACATGGAAGTCGACTGTATCGGCACAACGGACCACGTGGGACGTTCGACCGGTGTTGCCCACGGAGAGATCCGCGGCGTTGAGGATGGCAAGCTGTACGCCACAGGCTCGACCACCTGCATCGTGATGAAGATCGCCTAGGCCCCGCGCGACCCCACCGCTTCGTTCTCCTTCTCCCCGCGCCCCCCGCGCATCATACGCGGAACACTATCCGTGCGCGGCGGCGCAGGCGCGCCCGTAACGACCTGACCGAAAGAAACGTCTGTTCATTGCGTGCTGTTGCGGCCGATACGTCGACGGCACGAAGCTCAATCGACCGAATTCGAACTGAGCAACGGCACGAGCGGGTTCGACGACGCCGGGCGCTCGGGCAGATCCAAGATGCTTTCGTGCAATCTCTCGGAAGGGTCCGCGGCCACCACCCGCTTGCTCCGGTTGAGGAATATCTTGCCCCAGCCCGAAAAGGTGCCGATGGAGGGCGCGGTGACATCCTGTTCAAACCGGGCCTGCCACCCTTCGGGCAGGGGCAGGCCGCATTCCTCTGCCCGGCTGAGCATCCAGACCAGCGGGATGTTCGACAGTGGCCGCGCGTAGTTGCGCCCGCCCAACTGGCCACCTACATCGCCATGGCTGCCTCGAAACCATACTTGCTCGACCCGTTCGCTCGTCTCTCCGGCTGTTTTCCACATCACCGGGCTATAGACCGAGCGCGTCTCGTCCAGCGCGAGCGCGTGATAGCCATGTTTCACATTCTGGCCCAGATCGTGGTTGTGAAACGCATGCCGCGCCACGCTGAGGCGCCACAGGATCGGTGCATTGAATCCCAGCGATTTCACGGTATCCCAGACGCCGATCATCTCGATTGGAACGGCCGGACGGCAGAAATTTGCCGAAAAAACCCGCGCGGCCTGACTATTCGTGTCGCGTTCGTAATGGCGATAGGCCTCGCGGATGTTGCGTTCGGTCGCGTGCATCCGGTGCAACAGCCCCACCTTATCCATGATACCGGCAAGCGACCGTACCGCATAGGCGCCGCGCGAATACCCCATCAGGTAGATACGGTCACCTTCCCTGTAGCGTGACGCAAGATAGCCATAGGCCCGGCGGATCTGCCGGTTGATGCCGCGCCCGACGGCAACATCGCTGATCTCATGCCAGTCGCGCCATTGCAGGCCCGGTTCGTAATAGACCGAGACCTGCCCGTGCATCTCCCGTACCAGACGGTACGCGATGCCTGCGTTCGTCTCTTCTCCGGGGCGGATAGAGGACATGGTTCCGTCAAGGATGACAACATGGGTATGTGCGCCGCGGTGCGGTTCGAAATCAGTGTCCGGCCGTCTCCAGAGGCGGCCGAAAAGCCGCCTCAGAAACGACTGGTTCAGCTTATTCCGCGGCGATGACATAACCCTGCAACAACTCCCAAACCCGGTGGGGCGTGAACGGCATATCGGCCTGCCGGACGCCCCGATCCCAAAGCGCATCCTGTACTGCGTTCGCGACAGCCGCCAGCGCACCGACGGTACCTGCCTCGCCGCAGCCCTTCATGCCCATGACATTGGCCGTCGAGGGCACAGGTTCACTTGTAAACGATATATATGGCACATCGATGGCGCGCGGTAGGGTGTAATCCATGAACGATGCCGTGAGCAGCTGCCCGTCCTCATCATAGACCGTCCGCTCCTGGATCGCCTGCCCGATGCCCTGGACAACCCCGCCATGCACCTGACCTTCGGCCAGCATCGGATTGATAAGATTACCGAAATCATCGACGACAGTATAGCGGTCGACGGTCACGATGCCCGTCTCTGGGTCGATCACGACCTCGCAGACATGCGCGCCATTGGGGAAGCTGCGCGCGGGCAATGTCGCGCGTTCGTGATGGGTCAGCAGATCGTCACGCCCCTTCTCCCGCGCCATTTCGGCCACCTCAAGCATCGTGGGCGTCAGGTTCGAACCCTCAGCGCGAAAGCGCTCATCGTCAAAGCTGATTTCGGACGCGGGCACGCCGACTTCATCGGCCAGGAACGCGGTGAACTCTTCGACCATCTTGGTCACGGTGGCCAGCGTCGCGTTGTTCTGCGTCGTGACCGAGCGCGATCCGCCGGTGCCGCCGCCCTGCGCGATCAGGTCGCTGTCGCCCTGGATGACGCGAATGGCCTCCATCGGAATGCCTGACTGATCGCTCAGGAACTTGGCATAGACCGTTTCGTGCCCCTGCCCGCCGGACTGGGTGCCGACCAGGATATCGACGGTGCCATCGTCGTTGAACACGACCTTGGCGCCTTCGCTGGGATCGCCGAGAATCGATTCGATGTAGTAACACAGCCCCTGCCCCCGCAGCAGGCCGCGCACCGCGTCGGCCGCGCGCCGGGCCGCGAACCCGGAGGCATCGGCCTGCGCCGCGCCGCGTTTCAGCACCTTGTCGAAGTCGCCCACATCGTAGGTCTCGCCTGTTGTGGTGGCATAGGGAAACTGATCGGGCTTGATGAAGTTGATCCGGCGCAGCTCCCACGGGTCGACGCCCAGCTCGCGCGCCGCGCGGTCCATCACGCGCTCAAGCACATAGATCGCCTCCGGGCGGCCCGCGCCGCGATATGCGTCGACCTGCACGGTGTTGGTATAATACCCCTCGACCTGAAGCCAGGTCGTCTGCACGTCGTAGACGCCCATCAGCACACGGCTGAACAACGTCGTCTGGATCGGCTGGCCGAACTGGCTGTTGTATGCGCCAAGGTTGCATTTGGTGCGCACGCGGTAGGCCGTGATCTTGTTGTTCTCGTCAAATGCCAGCTCCGCCACCGACGTCAGGTCGCGCCCGCCATTGTCGCTCAGCATCGCTTCGGTGCGGTCCGACATCCAGCGCACCGACCGGCCCAACGTCCGCGCCGCATGGCTGATCAGGAAATATTCAGGGTATGACATGGATTTCATGCCAAAGGCGCCGCCCGTGTCAGGGTTGGTCACGCGCACGTTCTCGGGCTCCAGGCCAAAGGCCCTGACCAGGTTGTCCTTGTGCACCCAGACGCCCTGCCCGTTGTTGGCAAGGTGCAGTTTCGTGCCGTCCCATTCCGCATAGCAGCCGCGCGGCTCAATCGAGTTCACGATGATCCGGTTGTCGCCGACCTCAAGCGATACGGTCTTTGCCGCCGCCTTGAACGCCGCCTCGGTCGCCACCTCATCGCCCATGCCCCAGTCAAACGCCCGGTTCTGCGGTGCCTCTGCGTGCAGCGTCTCGCCGCCCGGCGTCAGGTCCATCTTCGCGGGCAGTTCGTCTACGTCGAACATGATCAGCTCGGCGGCATCGCGGGCCTGCTCGTAGGTGTCGGCCACGACCATCGCCACCGGCTCGCCCACGAAACGCACCCTGTCGCGGGCCAGCATCGGGCGCAGCGGCTTGGCAGCGTCGGATCCGTCGCGGTTCTTGAGGATCGCCCCGCTGATCGCAATGTCCACGCCAGCCTCTTCAAGGTCCTTGCAGGTAAAGACAAGGTGCACGCCCTCGGCCTGCGCCGCATCGCTGACGTCAAGCTCGCTGATCACCCCATGCGCCACGTGTGAACGGAACACGAAGGCATGCAGCGCATCGGCCGGTGCGATGTCATCCACATAACGGCCCTTGCCGGTCAGAAACCGCTGATCTTCAACCCGTTTGACAGGTTGGCTTTTTCCGAATTTTTCCATGAGACCGGTCCTTCGCACTTGCTTGACTGGTCAGACATTAGCTTCGTGACCGCCAGTGTCTAGATCCCCTTACATTCTTTCGCTTCAGTAACCCGGTTGGGTTAAGAAGCTTTTGACAAATGGCAATTCCATCGCCGCTGCGCGGGGGCTCCGATCACTGCGCGCGCCCTGCCGCGCCGGGCACCCTTTCCCTCCGCTCACAGGTAAGCTAGATCACGCCTGCGCAGACGCGAAGGAACACGATGATGGCACTGGACAAGACATTCGACGCAAAACAGGCCGAAGCCCGGCTGTATGAAGCATGGGAGACGTCCGGCGCCTTCAAGGCCGGCGCAAATGCCAAGCCCGGCGCAGAGCCGTTTTCAATCCTGTTGCCGCCGCCCAACGTCACCGGCGTGCTGCACATGGGCCACGCGTTCAACCACACGCTGATGGATATTCTGACCCGTTGGAAGCGGATGCAGGGGTACGACACGCTTTGGCAACCCGGCCTCGATCACGCGGGCATCGCCACGCAGATGGTGGTAGAGCGCAAGCTGGCCGAGACCGGCCAGCCCGACCGCCGCACCATGGGCCGCGAGGCCTTTGTGCAAAAGGTTTGGGAGTGGAAGGAACAATCCGGCGGCACCATCGTCGATCAGGACAAGCGCCTCGGCGCGTCGATGGACTGGTCGCGCGAAGCCTTCACCATGGACGAGAATTTCCACGATGCCGTGATCCGGGTCTTTGTCGACATGTTCGACAAAGGCTACATCTATCGTGGCAAGCGCCTGGTGAACTGGGACCCGCATTTCGAAACCGCGATCTCCGATCTGGAAGTCGAGAACATCGAAGCAGACGGCCACATGTGGCATTTCAAATACCCGCTGGCGGATGGAGCCAGCTATACCTACGTCGAGAAGGACGAGGACGGCAACGTTCTGTTCGAGGAAGAGCGCGACTATATCTCCATCGCCACGACCCGCCCCGAAACCATGCTGGGCGACGGCGCGGTCGCGGTTCATCCATCGGATGAACGCTATGCGCCAATTGTCGGAAAACTCTGCGAAATTCCCGTTGGACCGAAAGAGCATCGCAGGATGATCCCGATCATCACGGATGACTATCCGGACCCCGATTTCGGATCGGGCGCAGTCAAGATCACGGGCGCGCATGACTTCAACGACTACGGCGTCGCCACGCGCAACGGCATCCCGCTCTACGCGTTGATGGACACGCGCGGCCACATGCGCGCCGATGGCCTGCCCTACGCCGATGCGGCCGCGCGCGCGCAGGCCATTGCCGAAGGCACGCAGGACGCCCCCGCGGACGCGACCGAGATCAATCTCGTTCCCGAAGACTATCGCGGGCTCGACCGGTTCGAGGCGCGCAAGAAGGTGATCGCGGACATCACCGCCGAGGGTCTTGCAGTGATGACACAGGCGCACGACCCGCGCCTTGGCAAGGCGGCGGCGAAACCGCTTGCCCCCGAAGAGGGTGGCGAGGCCCGCGAGGATACCGTCGTTCCGCTGGTCGAGGCCAAGAAGATCATGCAGCCCTTTGGCGACCGCTCGAAGGTCGTGATCGAGCCGATGCTGACCGACCAGTGGTTCGTCGACACCTCCAAGATCGTGCAGCCCGCCATCGACGCCGTCCGCTCCGGCGAGGTCGAAATCCTGCCCGAACAGGACAAGAAAGTCTATTTCCACTGGATGGAGAACATCGAACCCTGGTGCATCTCGCGCCAGCTCTGGTGGGGGCATCAGATTCCGGTTTGGTACGATGAGGGTGGCGAAGCTTATTGCTCCGAGACCAAGGAAGAAGCAATTGCGGCGGCGGGTGGCAAGGCTCTGAC
>JBFFQZ010000045.1:0-13621 GCA_041573235.1 Sulfitobacter sp.
GATAGGTGAAATTCTCGCGCTCGCCGGAAAACGCCACCACGAGACAGTGGATGGTGCGCGGCATGTCTCGAAAGATCGCAATCGTCGAGGGCCCGGCATTGGGCACGATCTGGCGGATGCGGGCGAGGGCCTGGTCGCGGTCATCCTCGCCCATGATCAGAACGTGAAAATTGGGCTTTCTGCTGCCGGCGCTGATTGGGTGGCCGGTGACACGGGCCAGCCGCGCGGCGTAGGCCGTGACCATTGCGGCGTCGCCTGCACGCTGCTCATCGGGCACCGAGCTGCCGAATTCGACCGACATGCGCACCGGTCCCTTCCATTTGCGCAGACCACCGGCCCGCCCGGATGAGGGGCGAAAGCCGGCGCCCTGCGCGTATTCGTCGTAAAACGCGACCCGCTCGAAATTGCGCGCCAGATCGGTATCGGTATAGGGCGTGTCCGGCCCGCCACCATCGCGGCGCACCAACCCGCGATTAAGCAGGTCCGCCTCAAGCCGTCCATAATACTTCGCCAAGGCCAGGCTATTGGCCGATGGCTCTTGCGGTGCGGGGGGCGGCGCAAGGCCCGCCGGGCGCTCGACCGGGCGCGCCGTTGGTTTCGCCGGTGGCATATCACACCCCGCCAACGCCAATAACCCCAGCCCGATAAGCCCCGAACGTGTGACCTCGCGCCACCCCACCTCTCAGGCTCAGCCCTTGGGCACGGAGGTGCCGGCATTGTCACCCACACCATCCTTGCGTGCCTTTGCAGAGGCCAGCGTGTCGCGCAATTCGGCCTCCATCTTCTTGAGCTCTTCTTCGGCGGCGGCGCGTTTGGCCTTGCCCTCGTCGGCGATCTGGAGACTTTCCTGAATGGTGCCGATCAGGTCGGCATTGGCCTGTTTGACCGCCTCGATGTCGAATACGCCACGCTCCATCTCTTCGCGGATCATCTTGTTGCTCGACCGCAGGTTCTCGGCATTCGCGGTCAGCAACTCGTTGGTCAGGTCATTGGCATCGCGCACCGCGGCGGCGGCCTCGGCCGAGCGCTGGATGGTGACCGCCTGGGCAAGCTGGGTTTCCCAAAGCGGCACGGTATTGACCAGCGTCGAGTTGATCTTGGTGACCAGCGATTTGTCGTTTTCCTGCACGAGGCGGATCGAGGGCAGCGATTGCATCGTCACCTGACGGGTCAGCTTGAGGTCATGCACCCGGCGTTCAAGATCGTCGCGCGCGGCGCGCAGGTCACGCAATTCCTGCGCCTTCATCACCTGATCATTCTCGGCAGCGGCCTGTACGGCGGCCTCGGCGGCGGGAATGTCCTTGGTGTCGATCTCTTTCAGCTTGGCCTCGCCCGCCGCAATGTAGAGCGCAAGCTCGTCATAAAACGCCAGCGTCTTTTCGTAGAGCATATCGAGCGATTTGATGTCCTTGAGCAGCGTATGTTCATGGTTGAGCAGGTTATCGGTGATCCGGTCGATCTGGCCCTGCACCTTTTCGAACTTGGCGGTGAACTTGGCAAAGGGGGCCGCGCGTCCGATCAGCTTTTCCCACCAGCTGCGCTTGCGGCGCACATCCAGCTCGGAGACCGAAAAGCCGCGGATCGTGGTGACGATGCCGCGCAGGCTGTCGCCCGCCGGGCCCACGTCCTTGTTGCGGACATCCTGAAGCATCGCCTGGCTGATTTCCTGAAGCTCGGTCGGCGCGGCGGACCCGAATGAAATGATCGACTGGGTGTCTTCCATGTCCAGCTCAGCCATGCGCGCGCGGATTTCGGCACTTTGCGGCGCATCGGCTTTTTCCAGCGGCACGATATCGCCGGCTTGCGTGGGTTCGGGCAGGATCACGGCGGTCACTTCTTCGACCATGGCAAGGTCCTTGCTGGCTTTTTCACGAACGGTTTCAGACATTTGATATTCCTCAGATCTGGGGCGAGGTGCGTCATTCCAGACGCACACCTTCGCGCGACAGCCGCTCGCGCAGCACGTCGATTTCTACGGTCAGATCGCTGCGGTCTTCGAGCAGCGATTTGCGATTTCGGGCGGCAAAATTCTGGTCGAGGTCGTCGAGCAGCGCCAGGTAATCGGCCTTTGCCTGTGGATCTTGCGTGCGGGCGTAGATGTCTGCAAATTTGGTCGTCGCGTCGCGCGCGCCCCGCAGGTAGACGCCAAGATATTTGCGAGTGGCGGTCAGGTCGCGGGGGTCTTCTTCGACGGTGCGGATCAGGTCGCGCGCGGTCAGGATGAAACCCTCAAGCCGCCGGGCCGCCTGCCGGTCGCCCGCGCGCCGCATGGTATCACGCATCGTCGCGAGATGCTTTTCCGCTTCGTCCACGACGCGGGCCACGCGATCCTGCTGGAAGGTGTCGATGCCGTCCATCCCCTTTGAGCGCAGCGGGTCGATCCCGAAGGCCGCGATGTGCAGTCCGGCCGCGCACAGACCGTAAAGCACCGGCGACAGCAGGTCGACGGTGTCGATATGTGCCAGCGTCGCAAGCGCTGCGCCGATACCGGCGAGGGCCGCGGCGAGGATCTTGCGGGGCAGGGCCGGACGGCGCGCGACTTTGCGGGCGGCAAACTGTGCCTCGGCGCGCATGCCATCGCGCAGCAGCCACGCACCAAGCCCCAGCGTGGCGGCGCCGAGCAGGCCGAAGGTCAGGCTGCCCGCACCGCCGCCGAGCGTGGCAAGGATCAGGATGACGGGGGGCACGAACATCACGTTGCTGCGAAATCCTGCCGGATCGACGCGGACCTGCGCGCGCCGCCTGCCCGCGGGTGGCGGGGAGGGCGAGGCCTGTCCGTCCGGGCTGTATTTGCCGCCAAAGCGTCTGGCCATGGGCTACATCCCTCCGATCATGCCGCTGGTCACGCCGAGCAGCAGGATGACCAACGCCACGAATGCGATCTTTCTCAGCCCGATGGGCGCCATGATGTTTTCCCTGTTGCGCGCGGCGCTGTCGGATGCGCCGGGCGTCAGTTTGCCAATCTGTGCCACCATGAAAGCCATTATTGCAATCAGCGCCACAAGCGAAACGGTGATGATCAACATTCGGGCCATTAATACCTCGCTGCGCCTAACATAGGCGCTGATCACGCCCTGTACCAGTCCACGTCATACGGGTCTGCATTGCGGGGTGCCTGTGTCGCAAGGATGCCGTAGCGGCAGGGGTGCCTTCGGGCGGTCTTCCGTGGCGGGCGCGATCCGCTCTGGCACTGGCCGATGCTGGCCAAGTGCGGCCCAGGTGCGCCCGTGGGGCTCCTGGGCCTGTTCCGGTATCGGGTCGGTGCACCCCCCTGGGGGCGGCTCAGAGAGAGATCGCCTGCATCACCTGTGGTTCGATCACCTTGGTGTCGGGGAAGACGCCGTCCGTGAGCGCCTTTGCCGATTGCTCAAGAGCGTCGAAGGTGCGGTAGTGACAGGGGATCACGACCTTGAAGTCGAAATATTTGCGGCAGGCATAGGCCGCCATCTCCATATCCATGGTGAAGTGCCCGCCCGCCGACAGGATTCCGATGTCGGGCTTGTGATAATCCGCGATCCAATCCATGTCCGCCATCAGTCCGGTATCGCCCGAAAGGTAGAGCGTACGGCCCTCGCCCTTGAGGATGAAGCCGACCTCGCAGCCCACGGGCGCTTGCGACCCGCCGCCGTCCGACGAGGAATGCGACGCGGGGACCATCGTGGCGGTGACGGCATCGCCCAGCGGAATCGTGCCGCCGACGTTGAACGGGGCTCCGGCAACGGCGCCTTGTTTTTCGAGGTGGTGAACAAGTTCATACATGCCTGACACCGGCGCGCCTGTATCCTTCGAGATCTGCGGCACGTCCGCGATGTGGTCGAAATGCCCGTGGGTGACGAGGATCTGGGTGGCGCCCTTGGTGGCGGCCTCTTGCTGGTCTTGCGGGAGCATCGGATTGCCGTTGAGCCAGGGGTCCAGCAGGATGACCTGATCTTCGATTTCGATGCGGAAAGAGCCGTGGCCGAGCCAGATGATGTTCATGGAAAGTCTCCTGTTGCATGTGCCGGGTACAGTTTAACGCACCGGTGGCAATTGGCGAGAGGTGGGATAGGTATTTCGGGAAGGGTGCAGGGGGTAGTGCCGCGAGTGACTTGCGAGCGCCCCGCCATAGCGGTAGAGGACGGACAAGCAGATGAGGAACGCCGCATGTCGATTGACGAAAACACCGCCGCGCGGGTCGCGAAGCTGGCCCGGATCAAGGTCGAACCCGAAGCGCTGCCGGCGCTGGCGCAGGAATTCAACACCATTCTCGGATTTATCGAGCAATTGGGCGAAGTCGATATCGACGGGGTCGAGCCGATGACTTCGGTCACGCCGCAGCGGCTCAAGCGGCGCGAGGACGTGGTAACAGAAGGGGATCAGCAGGCCGAGGTGCTGAAAAACGCGCCCGATGCGCGTGAAGGGTTTTTTGCAGTGCCGAAGGTGGTCGAGTGATGACGGATCTGAACAAGCTTGGCCTCGCCGAGGCCCGTGATGCCCTGCGCAAGGGCGAGACGACGTCGAAGGAGTTGACCGAGGCGTGTCTGAAGGCGATCGAAGGGGCGGGGGCGCTGAATGCTTTCGTCCACCACACGCCCGAGATTGCCCTGGAACGCGCCGCCGCGGCCGATGCGCGCTTGCAGTCCGGCGAGCAGACCCCCGCGATGTGCGGTCTGCCGATCGGGATCAAGGATCTGTTCTGCACCAAGGGGGTGCCGAGCCAGGCCGCGAGCCGCATTCTCGAAGGGTTCAGGCCCGAATACGAATCCACCGTGAGCCAGAATCTGATGGATGCGGGCGCGGTCATGTTGGGCAAGCTCAACATGGATGAATTCGCGATGGGCTCGTCCAATGAAACCTCAGCCTATGGCAATGCCATCAACCCCTGGCGGCGCGGTAACGAGGACGTGGCGCTGACACCGGGCGGATCTTCAGGTGGATCGGCCTCGGCGGTTGCGGCGGACCTGTGCCTTGCGGCAACCGGCACGGACACCGGCGGGTCGATACGCCAGCCTGCGGCGTTTACCGGGACGGTGGGGATCAAGCCGACTTACGGGCGTTGCTCGCGTTGGGGCGTCGTGGCGTTTGCCTCTTCGCTGGACCAGGCCGGGCCGATGACCAAATCCGTGCGCGACGCGGCGATCATGCTCGAAGCGATGTCAGGGCACGATCCCAAGGACAGCACGTCCGCCGACCTTGCCGTACCCGATTTCGAAGCGGCGTTGAGCGGCGACATCCGGGGCAAGAAGATCGGGATCCCCAGGGAATACCGCATCGACGGGATGCCCGAAGAGGTCGAGGCGCTCTGGGCCGATGGAACGGCGATGCTGAAGGACGCCGGCGCCCAGATTGTCGATATCTCGCTGCCGCACACGAAATACGCGCTGCCTGCCTATTACGTGATCGCTCCGGCCGAGGCGTCGTCGAACCTCGCGCGGTATGACGGGGTGCGTTATGGCCATCGGGCGCGGCTGGAAGCGGGCGACGGCATCACCGAGATGTACGAGAAAACCCGCGCAGAGGGCTTTGGCGCAGAGGTGCAGCGGCGGGTGATGATCGGGACCTACGTGCTTTCGGCCGGGTTCTATGATGCCTATTACAACCGCGCGCGCCGGGTGCGTGCGCTGATCAAGCGCGACTTTGACACTGTATTTGCCGAAGGTATCGATTGTATCCTGACGCCCGCGACACCGTCCGCGGCCTTTGGGCTGGGCGAGATGACGGATGCGGATCCGATCAAGATGTACCTAAACGATGTCTTTACCGTTACGGTGAACCTTGCCGGGCTGCCGGGCATCGCGGTGCCCACCGGTACGGACCGTCAGGGGCTGCCGATGGGGCTGCAACTGATCGGCAGGCCTTGGGAGGAAGCGGAACTGCTGTCTTCCGCCTATGCGCTGGAACGTGCGGCGGGGTTTGTGGCCAAGCCCGAAAAATGGTGGTAGACGACCGGCACCGCGTAACCGTAATTCAGGTCTGTTGATATGAACGTTCGATCCTTGCTCGGGGCATGTGCTTTTTCAGCCTTGGCCGCTTGTCAGCCTACCGCTCCGGAGGATAGCCGTTTCGGCGTTGGCTTTGATCCGGCATTCGACGTGCCGCAGTCGAATGTCGATGCTGAATTGGCCGAACCCGTGCCATTGCCGCCGGGCGTGTCGGAGGCGCCACTGCCGGGATCTGACGCGGAACTGTCCGCCCAGACCGCCGACGTATTGGCCCGGACATCCGCGCAGGAGGCCGGTGCGGAGGAAATCGCCGCTGCTGCCAACTCGGGTGTTCTACCCTTGGACGCCAGCCCGTCCAATCCGGCCCCCGCCGTGATCGACAGCAGCACCGGCATCAGCCGCGAGAACAACTTTGACGCAGTGTCGGGCCAGCGCAGCATCGAAAGCGACGCGGCGCGCATCGCTGCGAACCGCGCGCAGTACCAGGTGATCCAGCCGCAGGCGCTGCCCGAACGACCCACCAGCGGACCGAACATTGTGGCCTATGCCCTGGCCACGAAACACCCTGTGGGCACGGCTCTGTACAAGCGGTCGCGGTTCAATGCAGCGGGCAAGTACAACCGCAACTGCGGACAGTTCAAGCATCAGGATCAGGCGCAGATCTTTTTCCTGGAATCCGGCGGGCCGGAAAAAGACCCGAAAGGCATGGACCCGGACGGGGATGGTTACGCCTGCACCTGGGATCCGTCGATCTATCGCAACGTCAGCGAATGATGCGGTTTCGCGGCTCGCCCAATTACGGGCCGCGCCGGGACGGTCTGACGCCGCATCTTGTGGTGATCCATTATACCGCCATGTGCAGCGCCGACGCTGCGCTGGAACGGTTGTGCGACCCGACTGCCGAGGTATCGGCCCATTACCTGATCTCCGGGTTCGGTGTGGTGACCCAGATGGTTGCCGAGGCAGACCGCGCCTGGCATGCGGGTGCCGGAGAATGGCGCGGGCAAAGCGACATCAACTCCCGATCCATTGGCATCGAGTTGGACAATCTCGGCACCCATCCGTTTGCGGAGCCGCAGATGGCCGCGCTGGAAGCCCTTTTGGCCGATATCATGGAGCGGTGGCAGATCAGTCCGCATGGCGTCATCGGCCACTCCGATATGGCGCCGGGCCGGAAATCGGACCCCGGCCCACATTTCGACTGGGCGCGGCTGGAGCGTCAGGGGCTGGCAGGTGCGTCTGCAGGGGGGGCGTTCGGCGATTCGACGGCGGCACTGGACCCGGCTGCCTTTCGTGACGTGGCAAGAGCGGCCGGGTATACCGCCGAGGCGCCGGTCGAGGCATTGCTTGCCGCCACGCGCCTGCGCCGCGCGCCGTGGCGGCGGGGCCCGCTGCAGCACGCGGATTTCAATCTCTGACCCCACGATCGCCATTTGGTGCTGAAATGTGCAAGGAGATGGCCGCAGCCCATTGACGTGACGGGCCATTCCACCCTACCTGCCATGATGCGCGGAAGGCTGGATGGCCGCTTTGATCCGAAAGGGTCGGGGAGGAAAGTCCGGACTCCAGGAAGAAACGGTGCCGGGTAACACCCGGGCGGGGCAACCCGACGGAAAGCGCCACAGAAATGAAACCACCTCTCTCAGGGTCGGGAAACCGAAACCGGAGAGGGGAACGGGTGAAACGGTGGGGTAAAAGCCCACCGCGCCGCTGGCAACAGGGGCGGCACGGCAAGCCCCACCGGGAGCAATGCCAAATAGGGACCGCGTGCCGGGCAACCGGCGGAGCCTCTTTCGCTCCAGCAGGTCCGGGTTGGCAGCTAGAGCTGTCCGGGTAACCGGATGGCAAGAGGAATGGTCATCCAGAAGGGGCAACCCTTTGGACAGAATCCGGCTTACAGGCCTTCCGCGCATCGTCTTCTGTCGGGGATCGGAATTTTTTGAAAATTCCGGCCGGAAATTTCGAAAATTTCCGATCCCTGTCGGTGCTGTCTGGCGATACGGGGTTGACTCGGCATGTGGCGACGGTAGAAGCCAAGGCTCAGAGATTACGCGCGCGCCGCCAGTTGGCTGCCGCACCGCACAGGAGAAGATAAAATGGCTAAGCCAACCACGATCAAGATCCGTCTGAACTCGTCCGCGGGCACAGGCCATTTCTACGTCACCAAGAAAAACGCACGCACCATGACCGAGAAGATGGTTATCAAGAAATATGACCCCGTTGCGCGCAAGCACGTGGAATATAAAGAAGGCAAGATCAAGTAAGATCGCCTTTATCTGATGCATGCAAGGCCGCACCTTCGGGGGCGGCCTTTTGCGTTCCTGGTGCGCTGAAGCGCACCTTACCGGTGGTGAACAGACCCCTTACGGGATGGGCCAACGGCAGGCGACGAGGTTCTTTTGGGCCGCCTGAGGCGTACACGCGCCGTCACAGCGCCTTTGACTGTATATCCAGCGGGTTCTGCGGCCAAAGGGGATGCCTGGGTTGCTGTGGGGGCCTTCAGGTGACTTGAGGCTGTCGGGGCTGGCATTGTGCCGCAAGATCCGGTGTTGACCACGCCCATTCGTACCTTCAGCTGCATGAATGAGTGCTGTCCCGGCCGCAGACCCCGTAATGCGGTCCAAACGGAGGCATTGCCGTCACACATGAAAAAGCCGACCCGGCGAGGGTCGGCTTGATCCGTGTCAAATGTCTGGGCGTTTATTCGCGGTTGCCCAAGAGTTGCAGCAGGAACATGAACATGTTGATGAAGTTCAGGTACAGGTTCAGCGCACCCATGATGGCTGCTTTGCCCAGCCACTCGCTGTCACCATGCTCTGCGTGGGCGATGTACTCTGTCTTGAGCCGCTGCGTGTCGTAGGCTGTCAGCCCGGCAAAGATGAGCACACCGATTGCCGAGATCGCAAAGGTCAGCGCCGGGTTGGGAAAGAAGATGCTGACCAGCGAAGCGATGATCAGGCCGATCACGCCCATGACAAGGAAGCTGCCCCATGCGGAGATGTCCTTTTTCGTCGTGTAGCCCCACAGGGACAGTCCGGCAAAGGCGATCGCAGTCACCAGAAAGACCTGGATGATCGAAAAGCCGGTGTACACGAGGAAGATCGAGCTGATCGACAGCCCCATCGTCAATGCAAAGGCATAGAACACCAGTTGCGCCGTGGCCGCTGACATGCGGTTGATCGCAGCGCCAAGGCCGAAGACAAAGGCCAAAGGTGCGAACATGATCACCCATTTGAGCGGCGACGCATAGATCGCATAGCCCAGTGAGGTCAGATACTGTCCTTCCCGCAGCTGTGCCGAAGCCGCTGCCGGGTCTGATGTGACGGCAAGGCCGGAAATCGCCCAGGCGGCGGCAAATGTGATCAACATGCCCACGGACATCGTGCCGTAGACTTTACTCAAATGTGCGCGCAGGCCCTCATCAATCGCGGCCGCTCGGCTTCCGACACCGGTCCGAATTGTATTCACGTCTGCCATCTAAAACTCCCTAATTGTGGTCCGTGCGCGATTTGCGCAGCGGCGTCTGGCTCAATATCGGGTGCGCAGAAGTGCTTTTCAAGGTTTTTTGGTCGGGTTTTTGGCAGTGCCTGATATCCGTGCAACCTTTGGCGCCATACCTCATCGGATTTGCCGATTTTGGGCGGCTGGTGGGGCCTTGATGGTTTGTGCCTTACCCGGCGTCCTGTGCATCGTTGGGACATCAATCCGTTGAAATCGTTTCGAACCAGGCGCCCATCCTGGGCGTGCACGGCGGCGTTGGTGTTGACCTGTCGGGAGCCCCGGAGCAATCATTGCGGCCTCTTGATGTCTTCCCGCGGGGGCCGTGGTGCCAGTTGGCAAGGCGTGCCGCGCTGTGGTCAGCCTGTGGATTCTTCAAATATTCGCGCATAGGCCAACCGCAGTCGGGGGCCGGGCATTCGGGACGGTTTGCGGCAGATTTGCACCTTACCACGCTTGTTATCATAAACTCGCATTGCGCCTTGGATTGTGGTCCGCAACAGCCAAAGCCCTGGCATCGCGACCGGTTCATTTTCGAAAGCCTTCACTTGATTCGCCTCAGCATTGGTTGAACCGCGCAGGATCAGTGGCTGGGCTCAGGCTCCGGAGAGCCATTCCGACCGGGTTTGTTAAGTGATTTCCATCCTGGGTGGAATATTTCACGCATGGAGCAGTTTATCGGCGGAATTTTGCCGATCGGCGGCGCTTTGATGTCCGCTTTTCGGGAGATCGCGCACGACACTCTGCCTGCGCGTGTGCCGGGCTGAGCGTCAACACAAAGTCCTGATAAGTCTGAATTTCTGAACTGGATTTTTGCAACCCTGCCGCGCGGCAAAGTCCGGGGGATGTTAAGACTCTGTTATGCGTGGCAATCTCTTCCCGCTCTCGGTTGATTGTTCAGCCGAAGATGCTTTTTTCCGAAATATTAAACGATTGCTGCATAGGCTCGGTGTAGTATGCTGTCGGCACGATGACGAGGGCGGGTTGCCACCATTCAGGTGCAAGGACGACCTTCGTGCGGACCCGACGTCCGCGACGAAGTAAGAAAGTAGACTTAAAGATGGCTCATATCGTTGACACCCATGTTGGCAAAAAAATTCGTCAACGCCGCTGGCTGATCGGGATGACCCAGCAAAAGCTTGCCGAGCTTGTCGGCATCAAATTCCAGCAGATTCAGAAATACGAGACCGGCGCGAACCGCGTCAGCGCATCCCGGCTTTGGGATATATCGGACGCGTTGGGGGTGCCGGTGGCATTCTTCTTCGATGGGCTGCAAAGCAGGGCCGAAGGCGGCGCCGAACGTCAGGACAAACTGCCCGACGATCTGATGGGTGACAAGGAAGCGCTGGATCTGGTGCGGTCGTATTACTCGATCCCGGAAAACCAGCGCCGCCGTCTGTTCGAACTCGCACGGGTTCTGAGCGACGTCGCCTGACCGTGAAAGTTTACCGAAAAGCCCTTGCATCTCGCGGGGGCTTTTTTCGTTTCAGGGCTTGCACGTTTACCGGTGTAATGAGACCACCGAAGCATGACCGATGATCCCCGCCTCCTCTCTGAACTGACCCGCGTTGCGCATCTGCTCGCGGATGCCGCGCGCGCAGCAATCCTGCCGCATTTCCGCAGCGTGGGGTTGAGTGCCGACAACAAGCTCGCGGAAGGCTTTGATCCCGTTACAGTGGCCGATCGCGCGGGCGAGACGGCGATGCGTGCGGTGCTGGCGGCCGAGCGTCCGCAGGATGCCATTCTGGGCGAGGAACACGGTGCGCAGACCGGGACGTCCGGCCTGACCTGGGTGCTGGACCCGATTGACGGCACCCGCGGTTTCATGTCCGGCACGCCGACTTGGGGCGTGCTGATCGCGGTGGGTGGCGCAGAGGGGCCGGTGGTCGGAATCGTCGACCAGCCCTACATCGGCGAGCGGTTCATCGGGACGCCGCAGGGCGCGCAGCTGATCCGCGGCGATCAGTCACGTTCGATCCACACCCGCGCGGCGCGTCCGCTGGCACAGGCGACGGTGTTTACCACCTTTCCCGAAGTCGGCAGCGCCGCAGAGGGCCGCGCGTTCCATGCGGTGGCCGACCGGGCGCAGCTGACCCGCTACGGGATGGATTGCTATGCCTACGCGCTGGTGGCGTCGGGGCAGGTGGATTTGGTGATCGAAGCCGGGCTGCAATCCTATGACATCCAGGGGCCGCTTGCGCTGGTGCAGGCTGCCGGGGGGATCGTCACCGATTGGTCCGGAGGACCCGCGCACGCGGGCGGTCGCGTGATCGCGGCGGCCAATCCGGAAATCCATGCCGAGGCGCTGGCCATCCTGCGGGCGGCAGACGAGAACGAGGCATGAGCGTCACGCTCCTGAGGGGCGCCGATGTGGTGCTGACCATGGACGACGCGCGGCGCGAGATTACCAACTGTGACATCCTGATCAAGGCGGGCGTGATCGCCGCCATCGGCCCTGATCTGCAGGTGCCGGATGTAGCGCAGGTGGTTCAGGCGCAGGGCTGTCTGGTCAGCCCCGGTCTGGTGAATACCCATCACCACCTTTACCAGAGCCTGACCCGAGCGGTGCCCGGCGCGCAGGATGCGCTGTTGTTTGGCTGGCTGCGCAGGCTTTATCCGATCTGGGCCCGTTTCACGCCCGAGCATTTCCATGTCTCAGCGCAGGTGGGGCTGGCGGAGCTGGCCCTGTCGGGCTGCACGCTGAGCGCGGATCACCTGTACCTCTATCCCAACGGCACACGGCTCGAACATACGATCCACGCCGCGGCCGAACTGGGCCTGCGGTTTCATCCCACCCGCGGGGCGATGAGCATTGGCGAAAGCGACGGCGGTCTGCCGCCCGACGCACTGGTCGAGCGTGAAGCGGCGATCCTCGAGGATTGTATCCGGGTGATCGACGCGTTCCACGACCCCGCCGAGGGATCGATGTGCCGGGTCGGCATCGCGCCCTGTTCACCCTTCTCGGTCAGCCGCGATCTGATGCGCGACGCGGCGCTGCTGGCACGGGACAAGGGCGTTATGCTGCATACGCATCTGGCTGAAAACGACGAAGACATTGCCTATTCGCTGGAAAACTTCGGCTGTCGCCCCGGAGAATACGCCGAGAGCCTCGGCTGGGTGGGCCCCGACGTCTGGCACGCCCATTGCGTCAAGTTGGATCCGTCCGAGATAGCACTCTTCGCGCGCACCGGCACCGGTGTGGCGCATTGCCCCTGTTCGAACTGCCGCCTCGGCAGCGGGATCGCCCCGCTGCGGGCGATGCGCGACGGGGGCGTGCCAGTGGGGCTTGGGGTCGATGGATCAGCGAGCAATGACGCGGGCAATCTGGTCGCGGAGGCGCGGCAGGCGATGTTGCTGCAACGGGTGGCACGGGGCGCGGATGCCATGAGCGCCCGCGAAGCGCTGGAAATCGCCACGCGCGGTGGTGCGGATGTGCTGGGCCGACCCGACTGCGGGCGGATCGAAGTGGGTAAACGCGCCGACATAGCGGTATGGGACATGACGGGTGTGCAGGCCGCGGGATCGTGGGACAAGGCCGCGCTGTTGCTGGCGGGCCCCGTGACGGTGCGCGATCTGTTCGTTGAAGGGCGCGGCGTGGTGCGAGACGGGCAGATCACGACGCTGGATCTGGCCGCGCTTCTGGCCCGCCAGCGGTCGATGGCGCTGAAGCTTCAGGAAACCATATGAAAAAGGCGGGTCTGATCCTGGCGCTGATCGTGGCGGTGTCTGGTTGCGCGCGGGGCGAGCGTGCGGACATTGCCGACGCTGCGCCCCATGTCGCCTTTGCCGAGGGAATATCCCCGCGCGTGCAGTTGAACGCCCTGCGCGCGGAAAGGAAGCTGCCCCTGCTTCAGTCCTCGGATGCGCTGGCCAAGGCCGCAAGGCTTCATGCGAGGGATCTGTGGGGAAATGGTTTCATCAGCCACACCGGCAGCGACGGCGCGAAGATCGGCGCGCGGGTGACACGGGCGGGGTTCCGCTGGTGCACGGTGGCCGAGAATATCGGCCAGGGCACTAAATATGATACCTCGACCAAGGTGATCGAAGGATGGCGCGGCTCTCCGAAACACTACCGGAATATCATGAATCCCAAGGTGAAAAGCTTTGGCATGGCCAAGGAGGGCGATGTCTGGGTGCTGGTGCTTGCCGCGCGCAAGTGCTGATCTGAAGGAATGCAGGCAGTGCCTGCATGTTCCTTTCTA
>JBFFQZ010000046.1:0-13510 GCA_041573235.1 Sulfitobacter sp.
AGCGCCTCAACGGCCTTTTGCAGATCGTCTTTCGAGACCTCTTTTTCGGTCACAGTCGCCTGCTCGAACACATGGTCGACAACCTTGTCTTCGAAGATCGGCGCCCGCATCTGCTGCTGCATCTGCTGGTTCTGCTGCACGAATTCAAAGAACTGGCGTTCCTGGCCGGGGTACTGACGGGCCTGGTTCATGATCGCCTGGGTCATCTCTGCGTCCGTCACCTCGATTTCGGCCTTCTGACCAAGCTCAGCCAACAACAGGCCCAGACGCACGCGGCGGCCGGCAAGTGTCTTGTGCTCGTCGGTCGGCTCGATTTCGGGGTGATCGTGGCCCTCGACATCAGGGTTTTCTTCATGCCACAGCTGATGCGCGATCTGGCCCGCTTCAGCGTCAAGAAGCGACGGCGGCAGATCGAAGGTCACCATCTTGTCCAGCGCGTCCAGAAGGCCACGTTTCATCACGGCGCGCGCGGCACCGACATATTCCGCCTCGAGCCGCTCACCGATCTGCACTTTCAGCGCGGCAAGGTCCTCGGCACCGAATTTCGTCGCCATCTCGTCGTTGATTTCAGCCGCGACAGGTTCCTTCACCTCTTTGATGGTGCAGGTAAATACCGCTTCCTTGCCCGCCAGATGCGGTGCCTGGTAATCGTCGGGGAAAGAAACCGATACTTCTTTCACTTCCTCGGCCTTCACGCCGACCAACTGCTCTTCAAAGCCGGGAATGAACGAGTTCGAGCCCAGCACCAGCGGATAATCCTCGGCTGAGCCACCCTCGAACGCTTCGCCGTCAACTTTGCCGACGAAGTCCATGACGATTTGATCGCCATCCTTCGCCTTGGAGCCTTTCTTGCGTGCTTTGAAGTCCTGTGCGGTCTCGGCCAGAGAGGCCAGCGCTTCGTCAACAGACGCCTCGTCCGCCTTGACGACAAGCTTTTCAAGCTTCACGCTGGTCAGGTCGAGCTCGGGGATCTCTGGCAGCGCCTCGTAGCTCATCTCGACGTGAACGTCGTCACCCTCTTTCCAGTCCTCATTGCTCATCTTGACTTCGGGCTGCATCGCGGGGCGGTCGCCGGATGTCTCGAAATGCTCGCTCATGGCGCCATCGATGCTTTCCTGCATCGCTTCGCCCATCACGCGCTGACCGAACTGCTTTTTCAGCAGCGCCATCGGCACCTTGCCCTTGCGGAAGCCCTTCATCTCGACTTCGGGCTGCGCTTCCATAAGCTTTTCGTTTACCTTGGCTTCCAGCTCGGCAGCCGTAACCGTGATGGCATAGCCGCGTTTCAAACCGTCGTTCAGAGTCTCTTTGACCTGCATGTGTGCTCCATAGCGTTTGCCCGCGCCGGGGAGCGCGGAGCATAAAAAATTTGGCCCGTTCTATTTGGGGCGCGGCCCCGGTGCAAGGGCGTTTCGCCCCCGTAGCGTGCGAAGTTTCCCAGGCTACATGCCCAGCGCTTCCTTGTACATTTCCAACACAGCTTCTTCCTCGGCAATATCATCGGGCTCACGCTTGCGCAGCGCGATAACCTTGCGCAGCACCTTCGTGTCATAACCGCGCGACTTGGCCTCGGCCATGACTTCCTTTTGCTGCTCGGCGAGGTCCTTCTTCTCGGCATCCAGCCGTTCGATGCGCTCTACGAACTGGCGCAGCTCATTGGCTGTCACACGGTAGGTCGCGTCGCCTGCGCTCTCCGGCTCGGCGGGGTTGGTGCTGAAATCGCTCATGCGCTGCTCCTGTTGCGGCGAGTTGAAGCGCCTGACTATCCTGCCCCTCAACCGCCCGCAAGCCGCTCTTGCCGACCGCCGTTCAATACCCTATCCGGGTGCCATGGAAAACAACGCGTCCTCCCCCCTCGAGGCCCTGATCTGGGCCGGTACCGCCCTGTCCCTGCTGGGGCTTGTCGGGCTTGTCTATTGCATCATCCGCGTCAGCCGGGCGAAACGCGCGGGCCTGACCGACGAGGCCATGCGCGCCGAGTTGAAAAAGGTCGTGCCGGTGAACCTCGGCGCGCTGTTCTTGTCCGTGATCGGGCTAATGATCGTCATCGTGGGTATTTTCCTGACCTGACGCACGGTATGGGGCATCCGTCATAAGGAGCGTCCGGATTACCGTGACTGCCCATTTGAGACATCGGGCGCGACCAACCTTCCCTGCCCCGGCCACACGGTCGTCCTTGGCTGATTTGCGCCGGTGCGGTGGCCCGTTGGGTGCTGGACAGCGCCAAATGCGCGCGCTACATCGTTGCCATGGATATCAGACAGTTGACCCCTCGCTATTTCGTAGCCCCCCAGATCGATCCCGGCCAGATGGCCGCGTTGAAGGCGCAGGGCATTACCCGCATCCTGTGCAACCGACCCGACTCAGAGATTCCCGCCAGCCATGGCGCCGCCGCGATGGAGCGCGCCGCATTGGCCGAAGGTCTTGAATTTGCCTGTCAGCCCCTGACACACCAGACGATGACAGAAGAGGTTATTGCCGCAAACCGCGCTCTTGGTGCCGATCAGGATGGGATCACCCTGGCCTATTGCGCATCGGGTACACGGTCCTGCATTGCCTGGGCGTTGGGACAGGCCGGGCGCATGCCCGCAGCAGAGATCGTCGCGGCCGCGCGCAACGGCGGCTATGATATTGATCAAATGCGACCCTATCTGGAATCACGCGACCCCTGAGCGGCCCCGCATCCGGTCCTGGCCGGGATGCGTGCACAAGTCCGCCTTCTGAGCGATTCTCATCCCGCCTGCTGCACGTCAAAGTCGGGCAGGTCAAAAGACAGGTCGCTATCCCGGTCGCCAGGTCCATCAAGATCCGGCAGGTCAGGCAGCGCATCCAGATCCGGTAAGGAAGACAGATCCGCCAGATCGCCATCTTCATCAAAATCGGGCATGTCTGGCAGCGCGTCGATGTCGCCAAAAATATCCACGTCCGATGCCCTTGGAATTTCACGCTCGGCATCGGCCACGAATCCGGGCAAGGCCGGGACCGAAGTCGTCGCGGCAACGCGGGCGCCCATAACATCCGGCAAATCCAATTCGGCACGGTCCGACGCACGGCGTTTTGGCGAGAGCCCTGCCTTGACGTTTCGTTCCACCTGCAACGCGCGCATGCCGTCAATCTGTCCCAGGGCACCACGGCTGATGGCGCGGCCGTTGGGATCCAGCACCAGAGCCTTGCCAAAGTTTGCCGCCTTGAGCTCGATCACATCGCCGACCTTCAGCGCGATGACCGCCTGCAAAGGCATCTTCAGACGGGTCAGCGCAACATGCAGATCCGCATGCAGATCAAGCACGATCTCCGACATCGCCGCGGAGGGTGTGACGGCCTGTTCGGGTTCCCCCGCTTCCGCCGCCGGGCTCTCGGGCGCGATCACCGCAGGTTCGGGCAGGATCAGCGTCAGTTTGCCCGCGCGCGCACCCCCCGCAAGGTCCAGCGTCATATCGATCAATTCAAAGCTGTCCCCCTCGATCGCGAGTTCAGCAAGCCGGGGCACTTCGGCCCAGACGCCGAAACGGTAGCCGCGGATCAAGGTCCGGTCCTCGTCCTTTTCGGGCAAAAGCGCACCATGGCTGAACAGCGCCTCGACAAAGGGAGCGCAGAGCGCCGCGTCCGTCGCGGTATGTTTGCGCGGCGCGGTGCCTGCCTGCGCCCTGGTCACCTTACCCATGGTCTGTTGCTGTATCAGGCCGGTGACCAGCATCGGCTCAAACACCGCCAGTGCGACCTGCGTGCCCGGTCCATCCATGATCAGGATCAGCGACTGTTCGTCCAGAATCGAACCGATGCCATCACGCTCGACTGGTTTGCGCGTCACACTCAGCACGCTGAGCGCGAGGTCCATCATCTGGTCGGCCTGTTTGGCCGCCGTCAGGCGCAGCGCACGGGCAAGCGACATCGCACGCGCCGCGGCCGTGTCCCTGCCGCTACGCGCTTTGCGCTCGATAAGAGATGTGGATTTATCCACGCTCATGTCCTGCCCCTTCCACCCGTTCCACGCCAATCTGCACGCACGGGCCCATGACAGCTGTCTTAAAGGAGAATGGTTACCAGCAACTTTATGCAGGCAACAAAGCCGCCGCGTTCTTCGACATCGCGACACGGGACAACCGGACCTCGAAGGTCGCGCCTGTGCCTTCGGACACATAGCGGATATCCCCTCCGAGCCGCATCATGATCTCGCGGCAGATCGCAAGGCCCAGACCGGCGCCGCTGCTCTCGCCCGCGCCCAGCCGCGCGAATTTCTCGAAGACCAACGTCTGGGCTTCTTCGGGGATGCCGCTTCCGTTGTCGGCAAATGTGACGATTACCTCATCGTTCTGGTGACGCACGGAAATCTCGAGCCGGGGTGCTGCCGCATCACAGTATTTGACCGTATTGGCGATAAGATTGATGAACACCTGCGCCAGCCGGTCTCCGTCGGTGAACAGCGACACGTCTTCGGAAATTGGATCGCGCCGGACCTCGAGAGCGTGCGCAGAGCTTGCTGTGGCGGTGGTCACGGCACGGTCCAGCACCTCGTAAAGCGGCACCGCGCCTGCATTCAGTGAAACCTGCCCGTTCTCCAGCACGGACAGATCCAGCAGATCATCCAGCAGCCGCGTCAGGCGGATCGCTTCGCTGTGGATGATCGAGGCATAGCGCAGCTTTTCCTCCGCCGTGAGCGAGCCCGCATCGCGCAGGATCTCGGAAAACGACCGGATGGAGGTCATCGGCGTGCGCAGCTCATGGCTGATCTGACTGAGAAAGCTGTCCTTTTGAAGCGACAGTTGCGTCAGCTTTGCATTGGCCCGGCTCAACTCGTGCGCGGTTTCGGTCAACTCGCGCGACTTGGCCTCCAGCTGGCTCGAATATTCGAGGATCTGTGCGGATTCGTCTGCGACCGCCATCAGATCCTCGACCGAAATCGCCTGTCCGCCGATGATCTGCCCCACCATCGCGTTGGCCGTGGCCGCCCCCACCGACGCGGCAAGCTCGCGCTCGAGCGCCTCCACGAATTCGGGCGTCGGACGCGGCAGCCCCTCCACACCCTGCGCGCGGGCCTGCGCAGCAAAGAACGCCTGCGCCTCCGACGCCCCCAGAATGCGCTGTGCCATGATCATCAGATCCTCGGTCTCGCCGGTGGTGGCGCTCCAACTGCGGGCAGGCCCCGAAGAGTGATCGAAGACGTTCACGAACTGCGCGCCCTGAAGCCGCTCGAGAGGCAGCGGAAAGGTGAAGGTCGAGACGAGCACGAAGGCCGCGGTGTTCAGCGACAGGCTCCACCAAACCGCATGGACCATCGGGTCCAGACCTTCGATCCCGAACAGCGCCTGTGGGCGCAGCAGGCCGAGGCCGAACAAGCCCTCGCTGAAGACCCCCGACGACAGCGCCGCGTCGGGGCCAAAGCTGGGCAGCAGCATCGTGAACATCCACAGGGCAAACCCCACCGTCAGCCCCGCAATCGCGCCCAGGCGGGTGGCCCCGCGCCAGAATATCCCGCCCAGCAGCACGGGCAGGAACTGTGCCACCCCCCCGAACGAGATCAGCCCGATCGCCGCCAACGCGCCGGACCCGCCCGACGCACGGTAATAGAAATACCCCAGCGAGATGATCAGCAGGATCGACAGACGCCGCGCGCGGATGATGACCTGGCGCACGTCGCCGGACTGCTGCGCGCCGCCCTTCCACAGCATCAGCCAGATCGGCATGACAACGTGGTTGGACATCATCGTGCTCAGCGCCAGCGTCGCCACGATGACCATCGACGTGGCCGATGAAAAGCCGCCGAGAAACGCCAATGTCGCCAGACCGTTCTGCCCCTGGCTCAGCGGGACCGTCAGCACGTAGAGATCCGGGTTCGCCCCCTGTGGCATCAGGTTCAGGCCGACCACGGCGATCGGCACGACAAACAGGCTCATCGCCATGAGATACAGCGGAAATGCCCAGCTCGCGATTTGCAGGTGCCGCTCGTCGTCGTTTTCGACCACCATGACCTGGAACATCCGCGGCAGGCAGACAAAGGCGGCTGCCGACAGCACGATGAGCGCGCTCCAGCGTCCGCCTTCGGTCTGCCAGGTGCCAATCGGCGAGGCGTCGATGCGCGCCAGCGTCTCCGTCACGCCTCCGGCCAGGCCCCAGACCACAAAGACCCCCACGGCCAGCAGCGCGAACAGCTTGACCACCGCCTCGACGGCGACCGCGATGACCACGCCGTGGTGACGCTCGTTGGCGTTCAGGTTACGGGTACCGAACAACACGGTAAACAGCGCCAGCCCCGCCGCCACCCAGAAGGCCGCATTGGCATTGACCAATACATTGCCCCCCTGCACCGCATCCGGCGAGGCGAAGATCGACAGCGACAGGGTGACCGACTGCAATTGCAGCGCAATATACGGTGTCACCCCGATCACCGCCATCACCGTGACCATGATCGCAAGCGTGTTGGATTTCCCGTAACGGGCGGAAATAAGGTCGGCAACAGAGGTCACGCGCTGGCTGCGCCCGATCCGCACCAGCCGCCGCAACACCCACCACCAGCCGATCATCACGAGGCTGGGGCCGAGATAGATGGTCACATACTCCATCCCCGACCGGGCGGCATAGCCGACCGCGCCGTAGAACGTCCAGGCGGTACAGTAGATCGACAGCGACAGCGTATAGACCAGAGGAGACCGCAACAGCCAGCCGCCCCTGCCGCGCAACGCCGCCCGCTCGGCCAGGAACGCAACCAGGAACAGGCCCGCCACATACACCAGGCACACGGCGATCAGCTGGTTGAGCGATACCATCAGCGCTGCCGCCCCACCTCATCCGCACGGTGTATGCGCCGCCACAATCCAAACGAGGCGGTGATCGCCAGCAGCCAGATCACGAAGACATACCAAAGCGCCGAGGACAGCGGAGTGCCCGACGCGGCCTCGTTGGGCCACATCAGGGGCACCACCAGCCACAGCACGGCACAGACAAACGGCAGGAACCGCACCGCATCCATGATCCGGCGAAACCGGTAGCTCTTGCGCTCAAGAAACAGCGGCGCGTCGGGCATCAGTTGACCCGACCCGAGGTCAGCTCCCGAACGGCGGTCAGCATTTCCTCGTTCGAGAAGGGTTTGGTCATGAAGCGGCTCACCCCCGCGCGCACGGCCATCTCGCGGTCGCGGGCCTGGCCACGGGCCGTCAGCATCAGTACCGGCAGATCCGCAAGCGTCTCGTCGCCGCGCAGTTCGGCAAGTATTTCAAAACCGGTCTTGCCCGGCAACATCACGTCCAGCATCACAAGGTCCGGGCGGGCGCGGCGAATGACTTCGGCGGCATTGGTCCCGTTTGCGAGCGTCTCGACCCGCCAGCCGTCGCGGCCCAGCAAAAAGCGTATCGCCTCCGCGATGTTGGTCTCATCCTCGACCAACACGACATGCTTGGTCATGCAAGCGTCCTCCCTGATGCACGCAGGGCGGCTTTGGTCTTGTGCCAAAGCTTCCCCCCTTCGCGTCGCCTCAAGATGCACCCGAAACCGTCAGGTTGTCAAAATGCTTCTGGCCCCCGGCACGATGGGCATCCTTCAGCCCGCAAGAATCGACAGATCGCGCCGCGCGACACAGCCTGCGCGCGGACAGATCCGGCATGTCGCGCCCACCGGCCGCACCGGCTCGCTCGTATCACCCGGCGCCACCGGCAGCAGCAGCATGACTGCCCGCGCCAGCGCGGGCGTGTTGTAATCCGGTGCGACTTGCAGATCGGTCGCCGCGATGGCCTCGAACTGCACCTGCCCGCGGCCGAGTTGGCCGATCCTTTCGCGCACCACGGTGCCGGGGCTTCCAAGGCTCGCGAACAGCGGCCACAACGGGCAGCAGGTGTCGAAACGCGGAACCGAAAAACCATTCACGGACTTGCGGAAAAGAACCGTCCCGGAGCGGTCGCAAACGACGATCCCCGCGCCCACGGCCTCGACCGAGGCCAGACGCCGCAAAACGACGGCAACCGGCACTCCGAACCGGCGCGCCAACCCGACCGGATCGGGCGGCACCTCTTCCAGGGCCGCCTCAAGCGTTGCCAGCGGCAGCAGGCGGGCATCATCGGCAACCTGGTCGAGCACGCCGCGCAGGATGAAGGTGGCCGCGTCCGACATCTGCCCGGTCCGCGACAACAACACCGCCGGATCCTCGCCCCGCTCAAGCGCCGGAAACTGGTAGGCGTGTTCGGCAAGATAGGCTTCGATTTCTTCCTGCGGCGAAAGGCGCTGTGCCTGCGGGCCCTTTTCCTGTTCCAGATAGCTCACGAGCGCCTGCGCGCTCTCGGCCAGACGTCGGCTGTCGGCATCAAGGTTGGCGTGAAACCGGACCTGCCACTGGCGCTCCAGCGCCTCGTCCCCGGCGAGGATTTCGGCCGTGGAACGGACGGCGGCGGCGGTGGTCAGCAACTCGTGCATCGACGCGGCCAGATGCGGATCATGCGCCATGCGGTCGCTCAGGGTCTCGACCGTGCGTTGCAGCGCGGCAATCCGGCGCTGCCCGGCGGCCAGCGCTTCGGCCCAGCCGGGATAACGGCTGGCGAACGCCTCCGCGCGCCCCGCGTCCTCTTCCGACAGATCCGCCGCCAGCGCCGCTTCGCGCAGGCTTCCCAGCAGGGCCGCCTCCGCCCCTTCGGAAAGCGCCTGAGGCTCCACATCGAGCGCGTCGGCGATGTCCAGCAGCAGCTTGCCGCCGATTCTGCGGCGGTTGTGTTCGATCAGATTGAGATAACTGGCCGAGATGCCGATCTGCCGGGCAAGGTCCGCCTGCTTTAGCGATAACATCACACGACGTTCGCGGATGCGGCTGCCGGCTTGGCGATCACCGGACACCGGACACCCCAAGAGTATTTACAAGTAAAATCATATACTTTCTGCACCGCAACATCATTTAATTTACACCTTCTGGCTTTTATAGGTTGATTTATTTACAAACAAATCCTTGAGATCAAGCCACTTATTGCGAGAGCCCCCCTCCGCCACGATACTGGTCATGCACATCTGTGCCCGCGCCAACGGCCCCAAGAACGCCGTGGCCTGAGTTTCAACATTTCGGGAGGACTTCATGTCTATCTTCAATCCAACACGTCGCGGCCTGATCCAGGCTGGCGCTGTTGCCGGTGCCGGTCTGGCACTGCCAACCTACCTGAGCGCCGCGGGCCATTCGGGCTTCACGAATGCGCCTACAGGCAGCACGGTCACTCTGGGCTTCAACGTGCCCCAGACAGGTCCATACGCGGATGAAGGCGCCGATGAACTGCGCGCATTCCAACTGGCGGTCGAGCACCTGAATGGCGGCGGCGACGGCGGCATGATGAACACGTTCAGCTCCAAGGCGCTGAAAGGCAACGGTATTCTCGGCAAGAAGGTCGAGTATGTCACAGGTGACACACAGACCAAATCCGATGCGGCACGCGCATCCGCCAAGTCGATGATCGAAAAAGACGGCGCCATCATGATTTCCGGCGGTTCGTCCTCGGGCGTGGCCGTGGCCGTTCAGGGCCTCTGCCAGGAAGCAGGCGTCATCTTCATGGCCGGTCTGACCCACTCCAACGACACGACAGGCAAAGACCGCAAGGCCAATGGCTTCCGTCACTTCTTCAACGCGTACATGTCGGCCGCAGCGCTGGCGCCGGTTCTCAAGAACCTCTATGGCGACGACCGCCGCGCATACCACCTGACGGCCGATTACACATGGGGCTGGACACAGCAGGAATCGATCCAGGCCGCGACCGAGGCGATGGGCTGGTCCACCGTCAACGACGTGCGCACACCACTGGCCGCGACCGACTTCTCGTCCTACATCGCGCCCGTGCTGAACTCCGGTGCCGACGTTCTGGTTCTGAACCACTACGGCGGGAACATGGTGAACTCGCTGACCAACGCGGTTCAGTTCGGTCTGCGTGAAAAGCAGGTCAACGGCAAGAACTTCGAAATCGTCGTTCCGCTCTACTCCGAGCTGATGGCCAAGGGTGCCGGTCAGAACATCAAGGGCATCGTCGGCTCGCAGAACTGGGACTGGAAGCTGGACGACGACGGCACCAAGGCCTTCGTCAAGGCGTTTGGTGAGAAGTATGGCTTCCCACCCAGCCAGGCGGCTCAGACCTGCTATGCACAGACACTGCTTTATGCGGATGCCGTGGAACGCGCGGGCTCGTTCAACCCATGTGCGGTTGGAGAAGCGCTCGCCGGGTATGAGTTCGACGGCCTGGGCAACGGCAAGACGCTGTACCGTGCCGAAGATCATCAGTGCTTCAAGGACGTGCTGGTCGTGCGTGGCGCCGAAAATCCGGAATCCGAGTTCCACCTTGTGGAAATCGTCGAAAAGACGCCTGTGGATCAAGTGATGTACGATTCAGAGCACCCGATGTTTGCGGGTGGTGCGTTGGGCGACTGCAACCCAGGCGCCTGATACCAGACGCAGGGCGGGCTCACCCCCGCCCCGCGCACTCCCCAATTTCCCCTGAAATCAAGACGAGGCCTTCGCGATGGACGCCATTCTTTTGCAACTTCTAAATGGGTTGGACAAAGGCTCTGCCTATGCGCTGATCGCGCTTGGCCTCACCCTTATTTTCGGCACCCTGGGCGTGGTCAACTTTGCCCATGGCGCGATCTTCATGATCGGTGCGTTCTGTGCCGTCACCCTCAGCAAGATCTTCGCGCTGAGCCACAAGGCATCCGAGCCGTCGGGCACCGACTTTCTCGGCAATCCCAAGTACGAAGACATTCTGTATATCACCGAATGGTTCGGCGATGATGTCGGCAACTGGATGATCGACTGGTCCGTTCCGCTTGCGATCATTTTCGCCATTCCGATCATGCTGCTTATCGGCTTCGTGATGGAGCGCGGCTTGATCAAGCACTTCTACAAGCGTCCCCACGCCGACCAGATCCTCGTGACCTTCGGCCTGGCGATCGTGCTGCAGGAAATCATCAAGTACTTCTACGGCGCCAACCCGATCCCGACGGCCTCTCCCGAGGCATTGCGCGGATCGTTCGACTTCGGCGTCCTGATCGGCTTTGACCCCAATGCGATCATCTATCCGCTCTGGCGCCTGGTCTATTTCGCATTCTCCGCGCTGGTCATCGCATCCGTCTTTGCCTTTCTGCAATTCACCACCTTCGGGATGGTCGTGCGGGCCGGTATGGCAGACCGCGAAACCGTGGGCCTTCTGGGGATCGACATCGACAAGCGGTTCACCATCATGTTCGGGATCGCGGCCGCCGTTGCGGGGCTTGCCGGCGTGATGTACGCGCCGATCAACTCTCCCAATTACCACATGGGCATGGATTTTCTCGTGCTCAGCTTCGTCGTGGTGGTCGTGGGCGGTATGGGCTCGCTGCCCGGCGCGGTGCTTGCGGGTTTCCTGCTGGGCATCGTGGAAAGTTTTGCCTCGATGAACGAGGTGAAAAACATCATCCCCGGCATCGACCAAATCATCATCTATCTTGTTGCAATCGTGATCTTGCTGACCCGGCCGCGTGGCCTGATGGGACGCAAGGGCGTGATGGAGGAATAAGCCATGCTTGGACTTGACAAAAAAGACACCCTCATGCTGCTCGTGGTCGCTTTCCTCGTGATCTTTGCACCGATCCTGTTGAACCCCTTTCCGGCAGACAGCTCGATGGCACAGTTCAACGCGGGCTATCCCGACCTGATGCAGCGTTTCGTCATCTTCGGCATCTTCGCCATCGGCTTCAACATCCTGTTCGGCCTCACCGGCTATCTCAGCTTCGGACACGCGGCCTTCCTCGGAGTAGGCTCCTATTCGGCGGTGTGGATGATGAAGCTGCTGACCATGAACGTGATCCCGGCAATCGCGCTGTCGGTTGTCGTGGCGGGCCTGTTCGCGGTGCTGATCGGCTATGTCTCGCTGCGGCGTTCGGGCATCTATTTCTCGATCCTGACGCTGGCCTTCGCGCAGATGTCTTTCAACCTTGCCTACTCCGTGCTGACACCGATCACCAACGGTGAGACCGGGTTGCAGATCTCGTTGAACGATCCGCGCATCCTTGATGGCGCAAATGCGCCGTCCTATCCCAACCTCTTCGGCGCACAGATGAACGAAGCCAGCACGGTCTTCCTCGGCGGTTGGTCCTTCACCTTCTCGGTCGGCTATTATCTCTGTGCTCTGATCATGCTCGTCAGCTTCTTCATCGCGATCCGGATCTTCCGCTCGCCCTTCGGGATGATGCTGCGGGCGGTCAAATCGAACCAGCAGCGGATGAATTATACCGGCCTGAACACCAAACCCTACACGCTGGCGGCCTTCGTGATCTCGGGCATGTACGCGGGGCTCGCGGGCGGGTTGCTGGCCTCGATGGACCCGTTGGCGGGCGCGGAGCGGATGCAGTGGACCGCCTCCGGCGAGGTGGTGCTGATGACCATCCTCGGCGGTGCCGGCACGCTGATCGGACCAATCCTGGGCGCAGGTTTCATCAAGTATTTCGAAAACATCTTCTCCAAGATCAACAAGGCGACGCTGGAGGGCTGGTTTGCCTTCCTGCCCGACGGGATCGAGGATTTGCTGGTGACGCTGGTCTATCCCTTCGTTGGCAAGGGCTGGCATCTCACGCTGGGTCTGCTGTTCATGATGGTCGTGATCTTCCTGCCCGGTGGTCTGGTCGAAGGGGGCCAGCGGATCGGCCGCGTCTTCCGCCGCAAGGGCCGCAAATCTCAGGATGCTGACCTGCAAGGTGCAGAGCAGCGTCAAGTTCCCCCCGCTGAATAAGGAGCGCGTGACATGGGTATTCTGGAAGTCAAAAATGTCGGCAAGCGCTTTGGCGGACTGCAGGCGCTGAACGATGTGAACCTTTCGATCGCCGAGAATTCGGTGCATGCGATCATCGGACCCAACGGGGCGGGCAAATCGACGTTGCTCAACTGCCTCGTGGGCAAGTTGATCCCGGACACGGGGTCGGTGATGTTCGACGGGCAGTCGGTGCTGGGGCGCAAACCCTACGAGATCAACCAGATGGGCATTTCGCGCGTGTTCCAGACGCCCGAGATCTTCGGGGACCTGTCAGTGATGGAAAACATGCTGATCCCCTGTTTCGCAAAGCGGGACGGGTCGTTTCAGATGAACGCGATCTCGCGGGTGGTTTCGCAGGCCGACGTACTGGCCAGCGCGGAAGAGATGCTGGTGGACATGAACATGGCCGACAAGCGCCATATGATCGCGTCATCCCTGTCGCGCGGCGACAAGCGGCGGCTCGAGATCGGCATGTGCCTGGCGCAAAGCCCGCGGCTGCTGCTGCTGGACGAGCCGACGGCGGGCATGGCGCGCGCGGATACGAACAACACGATCGACCTGCTCAAACAGATCTCGGACGAGCGCGAGATCACCATCGCAATCATCGAACACGACATGCATGTGGTGTTCAGTCTCGCGCAGCGCATCACCGTTCTGGCCCAGGGCACGCCACTGGTCGAAGACACGCCCGAAAAGATCAAGGGCCATCCGAAGGTAAAAGAAGCGTATCTGGGCGAAACGCAGGCCGCCTGACGGCGGCCAGGGGGTGGGCCAAT
>JBFFQZ010000047.1:0-13438 GCA_041573235.1 Sulfitobacter sp.
ACGGAACCCGCGGCGGGCGGCGTATGATATCCAACTGCACGGCACAAGGACGTGTCGGGCAGCCTATCAGAGACAGGAGAACATCATGATCAAGGAAACCCTGACAGTTCTGGCCATTTCCGCGGGCCTTGTCGCAACGGCCGCCGATGCGCATGGGGGCATGCGCGGGGGTGGGGCATGGATCGAGAACCGGTTTGAGCGGATCGACGTCGATGGCAACGGAGAGCTGAGCAAGGACGAGCTTGCCGCCCATGCCGCCGCGCAGTTTGCCGCGGCGGATGCCGATGGCGATGGAGCGCTGACGCGCGGGGAAATGACCGCCCGCGCAGGAGGTCGTCACAAGGAGCGCCTGCTCGAACGGTATGACAGGGACGGCGACGGCGCGTTGAACAGCGCAGAGCTTGACCGGATCGGAGAGGGCCGGGTCGGCAAGCGTATGGCCCAGCGGTTCGCGAGGATGGATGCCGATGGCGACGGCAGGCTGAGCCTGGGCGAGATCCAGGCGCATCGCGGAGCGGGCCAGATGATCGACCGCATGGATGCGGACAAGAGCGGCGGTGTCAGCCTTGAGGAGTTCGCAAAGGCGCGCCACCATGGTAAAAATCACCGCGCGGCAGACTGATATTCATGCCAGGGTGCACCCGGTCCCTTCAGGGGCCGGGTCGAACAGGACTGACATGGGCAATCATGGGCAATGGGGATCACCATAACGCCGCGCGCGCGGCGGATGCGGCTTTGCTGGCTCGGTTTGCAGGGGGCGACGAGGCAGCCGCGCGGCTGTTGTCGGCGCGGTTGGCGCCACGGGTCTATGCCCATGCAGTCCGGGTGCTGGGCGACCAGGCCGAGGCGGAGGATGTGACACAGGAAGCGATGTTGCGCCTGTGGAAGATCGCGCCGGACTGGGACGCGGGCCGCGCACAGGCGTCGACGTGGCTCTACCGTGTGGTGGCCAATCTGTGTACGGACCGGCTGCGCGCCCGCAGACCCGAGGCGATTGATGACGTGGACGCGCCCCGTGACCCCGAACCTGGGATCGAGGCGCGATTGCAGCAAAACGCCCGGCACGACGCATTGCAGGCAGCGCTGATGCGCCTGCCCGAGCGGCAGCGGCAAGCGGTCGTGCTGCGCCATATCGAGGGCTTGGCGAACCCGGAGATTGCGGAAATACTGAGCGTGGGCGTGGCCGCCGTAGAAAGCCTCACCGCGCGGGGAAAAAGGGCGCTTGCGGCGGATCTGTCCGCGCAACGCGAGGCTTTGGGGTACGAGAATGACGCAACGGGATGACTTTGAACTGGAAGCGGCGCTGGCGGCGGCGCGGGCGGCGCCTCCGCCGATGCCCGGCGCTCTGGCGCAGCGGATTTTGGCAGATGCGCTGGCCGCTCAGACGCCCGCGCCATTGTGGCGGCGGATCATCGCGGGGCTTGGCGGGCCCGTGGGCCTCGGCGGGCTGGTCACTGCCACGGTGGCGGGCTTCTGGATCGGCGTCGCGCCGCCGGACGCACTGCCCGATCCGCTGGTTCTGATGGGCGTCGTGGCCGCGACCGAAGAAGAGGACGTGGGCCTCAACGGCCTTGGCTGGGACAGCGAAGAGGGCTGAGCGGATGGAAAAACAGAAACGCAGACGTGGCTGGATACTGGTTGCTTTGACCCTGTCGCTGGCGTTGAACCTGGCGGTGGTCGCGGCGATTATGGGGGCTGCGTGGCGTCACCGCGATGACGGGCGCGGTGGCGGCGCGCGGGGCGGGGCGGGGCACGCGCCCTATATTCACGCCTTGCCGCGCGAGGACCGTCAGGCGGTGCGCCAGACCATGCACAGACGCTCCGGGGGCCACGCTGGATTTGTCGAAATGCTCGAGGCGCTGCGGCGCGAACCGTTCGATCCGCGGGCCGCGCAGGCGGTGCTGGATGCGCAGCGCGCCGATATCATGACCCGTCAGGAAGCCGCGCGTCGGGTCTGGCTTGACCGGGTGGGCGCGATGAGCGCGGCGGAGCGGAGCGCCTATGCCGACCGGCTTGAAGAGGTGCTGGAGCGGCGCAGGCATTGGCGTGCGGAGCGCGAAGGCAGATGAAACTCCGCAGCCCGCCCAACCGCCGAAGGCAGCGGAGCGGCGGGGGGCAGGGCATCGGCGGCTGGATCCGGTTTCCGGGGGGGCCGTCTCACGCGGCCCGCAAATGCCGCGCATGGCGGGGTCCGGCGCAGGCTTTAGCGTCAGCAGTGCTGAAAGCGCTTGCCCGATCGCGGGCATTTCTTACCGCAGGCTGTGCTGTGCCTTGGGGCGCACGAAGGGCGCGGCGCAGGGCCAGCCCGAGCCTGACTGCTGAGGCGGCGGGGCCATCGGAGGTTGCGGCAGGTCTGTCCGGTCGTCTCGATGGCGGCGCGCCGTGCAGGTCGGTTCACGCCGCAGGGCGTCCGGGCCGTTGCACGGCTTTGCGCGTGGCGACGGTGCCATCGTCGTGTGCAGCAGGCAGGGCCCGCTGTTGTCGAAGGTGACGACACCCACCGCGCCGCGGCGGAAAACAACCGGCGACGCATGCCGGACGGTGCGCACCCCGGCGGTTCAAAGCGATCTTCAGGCGGCGGGGCGTGATTGCGGTTGGCTGAGCGTGACGCAGTTGCGTCCCTTCATCTTGGCCACGTAAAGCGCCTTGTCCGCGCGATCGAGAAGCGCCTCGACGCTTTCCTGGGCGCCCGGTTTGGCCGTGCCGGAGGCGCTGTAGGGAGGCGAAAGACCCATGGCGACCCCGAGGCTGACCGTGACGGTTACCGGTTTGGCCGCACCGGGGATTTCAAAGGGGCGCTCGCCAATGGCGGCGCAAAGCTGATCTGCGATCCGGTGGGCGATCTGAAGGGGCGTGTTGGGCAGCAAGATGAGGAATTCCTCTCCGCCGAGCCGGGCGACCATGTCAGCCCCGCGCACGGTGTTGCGCAGCCGCCGCGCGGATTCAACCAGAACCGCATCCCCGGACGTATGGCCGTAAAGGTCGTTGATACGCTTGAAATGATCCATGTCCGCCAGCAGCACGGCATACGTTTGCCGGGACTTTGCAGAGCGATCCATGATCTGGGCGAGATGCGGCATGGCATAGCGACGGTTGTAGACCCCCGTAAGCGGATCGTTGACCACCTCCCGCAGACCGGTGCGCACGGTCTGATGCATCTTTTCGACCTGTCGCTTGCGTCTCAGCAGGACCTGCAGGCGCAGTGCCAGTTCCGGTGCGTCAAAGCCCGCGATCATCAGGTCATCCGCCCCCAGATCATGCGCATGCGTGGCCTTCTGCGCCGACAAAGACTGCTGCAATGCCAGAAGGCCGATGTTGCGGGTCTGTGCGCTGGCCCGCAGCGCCGAGATCAGACGCAGGCTTTCATCCGCGAGCGGCGCGGCCTCGGGCAGCGCCAGCACGACCAGATCGGAGGGGGATTCTTCGTGCAGGTGCGCCATCGCGTCCTTCAGGGGCGTCACGGCAAAGCTGCAGCGCATATGGGCTGCGAGCGCTTTTGCCCAGCCTTTCAGCACGCTGATTTCGTCGCCGACGAGCGTGACATGGCCGGGCCGGGCAAATTCGACTGGTGCCTCGGCAAGGCCAAGCGCGCAGCTCGTGTCTTCGCGCATCGTCCATTCGGCCAGCGTGTTGCTATAACGGATCATGCTGCGCACCCGCCCCAGAAGCAGGGTTTCGTTGACGGGTTTGTCCATGACGTCGAACGCACCTGCCGCGATGGTCGCGAGGCGCGTGGCAGGGTCCGGTGCCGATCCAACGGCAAGAATCGGAATATGCGCGCTGTGCGGGCTTTTTCGCAGGTACTGGCACAGATCTGCGGCGGTTCCGTCGGGCAATGACAGTGCGGTCAGCACCAGGTCGGGCTGCTGGGCGCGCGCAACCATCAGCGCTTCCTTGATTGTACCTGCTTGCAAAACCTCATAAAATGCCCCCGCAAGCTTGACCTTGAGCACGATACGGTTGGTCGAAATCGCATCAATGATGAGGATCTTTCCCTGCACTGTCGGTCCTTCCATGATGCGGATGATGTTGGCCTTCAGTATTCTGACCAATTGGTTAACAAAGCGTTGAGATTTTGGTGCAAATGGAAGGGACCTGCATGAGCCGTGAGCAAGATGCCGCCGAAACGATCAGCCTTCAGGCACTTGCCTGGCTGGTTGGCAACGAGGACCTGTTACCGGTTTTCCTCGGTGCGACGGGCGCCAGCGAGGCTGATGTGCGTGCATCGGCACAGGATCCCGATTTCCTGGGGGCGGTGCTGGACTTTGTCATGATGGATGACGCGTGGGTCATCGCCTGTTGCGATCATCTGAACATCCCCTATGAACGGATGCAGGGCGCGCGGATGGCGCTGCCCGGCGGAGACAAGGTGCATTGGACATGAGCGGCATCCGGGGGCTGTGTTTTGACAAGGACGGCACGCTGTTTGATTTCGCGGCAACCTGGGAGGCCTGGGCACTGGCATTCCTGATGCGCGCGACGCAGGGGGACGAGGTGCGCGCGGCGCGGGTCGGTGCGGCCATCGGTTTTGACCTCGGCGCGCGGCGCTTTGCGCCTGACAGCATTGTGATCGCGGGCACGCCGGGAGAAGTGACCGAGGTGCTGGCACCGTATTTCCCCGAGCTGCCCCCCGGTCCGCTGCTGGACATCCTGAACGAAGAGGCCGGTCGCGCCCCGCAGGTGCCCGCTGTGCCGCTGCCCCCCCTTCTGACCGGATTGCGCGCGCGCGGCCTTGCGCTCGGGGTGGCGACCAACGACAGCGAGGCACCGGCCCGCGCGCATCTGGATGCGGCCGGGGTCACGGGCTATTTCGATTTCATCGCGGGCTACGACAGCGGCCACGGGGGCAAGCCCGCACCGGGGCAGCTGCTGGCTTTTGCGCGCTCGGCGGGCCTTGCGCCTGCGCAGATCGCGATGGTGGGCGACAGCACCCACGACCTGCGCGCGGCACAGGCGGCGGGCATGCGCGGCATCGCCGTGCTGACCGGCGCGGCAGAAGCGGCAACGCTTGCGCCCTTCGCCGAGGTGGTCCTGCGCGATATCGGCGAGATTCCTGACTGGCTTGACAGCCAACCGCACGGCTGAACGCCCAAAAACGACCCGGCGGGTCGCGAACGGAGAGGTTTGGTCACGGCGAGTGGTGCCTTCTGAGGGGGTGACAGGGCAAGGAGCGCTCCCGATGACAGCAGAGCTGAAACGCAGATCCCGCGGCGGTGGCCGTGCCGGTGCCAAGTTCCGCCGGGGCACGGCGGTGATCGAGCAGATGCCCTGGAACCCGCCGGTCAACATCGACCGCCCGACCGAGCCTTTGGGTCCCGAAGGTGTCGCGGCGATCCACGATGGCGCGATGCGCATTCTCGAAGAGATCGGGATCGAATTTCTCAACCACGAGGCGCTGGAGATCCTGCGCAAGGCCGGGTGTACGGTGGACGGCGAAAACGTCCGCATGGGGCGCGAGATGGTCATGGAATACGTGGCGATGGCCCCGCGCGAATTCACGCTGACCCCACGCAACCCGGCGCGTGCGATCACGATCGGTGGGCGCAACCTGGTGTTCGGCAACGTGTCATCGCCGCCCAATTACTGGGATATGGCGCTGAACCGCAAGGTCCCCGGCACGCGTCAGACCTGCCGCGACCTGCTCAAGCTCACACAGTATTTCAACTGCATCCATTTCGCCGGCGGCTACCCGGTGGAGCCGGTGGACATCCACGCCTCGGTGCGCCACCTCGACGTGCTCTATGACAAGCTGACGCTGACCGACAAGGTGATGCATGCCTATTCGCTGGGCCGCGAACGGGTCGAGGACGTGATGGAGATGGTGCGGATCTCGGGCGGCTGGACGGATGCGGAGTTCGAGGCCAGCCCGAAGATGTACACCAACATCAATTCGACCTCGCCGCTCAAGCATGACATCCCGATGCTGGATGGCTGGATGCGCATCGCGCGGCGCAACCAGGGTCTGGTGGTCACGCCCTTCACGCTGGCGGGGGCGATGGCGCCTGTGACGATGGCGGGTGCCGTGGCGCAGTCGCTTGCCGAGGCGCTCTGTGCCGTGGTGCTGGCGCAGATCATCCGCCCCGGCGCCAGCGTCGCCATCGGGACGTTCACCTCGAACGTGGACATGAAGACCGGCGCGCCGGCCTTTGGCACGCCCGAATACATGCGCGCGACGCAGATGACCGGCCAACTGTGCCGCTTTTATGGGCTGCCGATGCGCTCCAGCGGCGTCTGCGCGGCCAATGTGCCTGACGGTCAGGCCATGTGGGAGACCTCCAACAGCCTGTGGGCCGCGGTGCAGTCGGGGACCAACATGGTCTATCACGCCGCAGGCTGGCTGGAAGGCGGGCTGATCGCGAGCCCCGAGAAATTCATCATGGACTGCGAGGTCCTGCAACAGATCCAGCGCTACATGGACCCGGTGATCTGCGCCACCGGCCCCGATGAGATCGCTTTGGACGCCATCAGGTCTGTGGGCAACCAGGGGCATTTCTTTGGCATCCAGCACACGCAGGACCGCTATGCCACCGCGTTTTATCAGCCCTTCCTGAGCGATTGGACAAACTACGAGGGCTGGGAGGCCGCGGGCGGGATCTGGACGCCGGAGCGCGCGCACCACATGTTCCGAGAGATTGTGGGCAGCTTCGAAGAACCGCCCATGGACGCGGCCATCCGCGATGAGCTGTCCGATTTCGTCGCGCGCCGCAAGTCGGAAGGCGGGGCGCCCACGGACTATTAGAAACCGTAGGGGCCCGCGAACAGTTAAAAATGCTGGTACTCAGTGACCCTGGATTAGAAGGTTATTAACACCACCGCGCCATGACCGGTTGCAAAGCAACACATGAGGCTGGCATGCACGGGTTGATCAACCGCAGTTTCCAGAATTACATGACCGACAGTTACGGCGTCCGGGCCTGGCAAGAGGTCGCCGCGCGCGCCGGTCTGGAACAGACCGACTTCGAAGCCATGCTGAGCTATGACGATGCCATCGCGCCCGCGGTATTGGATGCCATAAGCGCCGTGCTGGCGCGGCCGCGCGATGAGGTGATGGAAGACATCGGCACCTATCTTGTCTCGCACCCCAATACGGAGGCGGTGCGCCGCCTGTTGCGCTTTGGCGGCGTCAATTTCGAGGACTTTCTGCACTCGCTGGACGATCTGCCGGACCGGGCGCGGATGGCGGTGTCGGACCTGCTTCTGCCCGCGATCGAGCTGCACGGCCATCCTCACGGACGCTACAGCCTGATCTGTGACAGCGCGCTGGCCGGGTTCGGCCATCTTATGATGGGGGTGCTTAGGGTGTTGGCCGTTGACTAGGGCGCGCTGGTGATGTTGGAGCATCAACGCTCGGCCCCCGGGCGCGAGACGGTGCGAATTCAGCTGATCGAAGCGGATTTTGCCGATGGACGTGCGTTTGTACTGGGTCGGCGGGCTTCATGAATGTGGCCTTGAATCCCTTGGTCCTCGATCTTCTGTGTCCCATGCATCTGACGCTGGATACATCGGGTTTGATCCTTCATGCGGGGCCCACGATCCAGAAACTGCGTCCGGACACGCCGCTGGAGGGGCTGGCGTTTCTCGACACATTCACGGTCATGCGTCCGCGCGGTATCACCACAATGGCGCAATTGTGGGAGGCGCAACATCTGAAATTGCACCTTGAACTGGCAGGCACGCCGCCCGCGCGGCTCAAGGGGGTGATGGTGCCGGACGGGCAGGGGCAGGCCATCGTGAACCTGTCCTTCGGTATCTCCATAATCGACGGTGTGCGCGATTATGCGCTGACCAATGCCGATTTCGCCGCCACCGATCTGGCGATCGAAATGCTCTACCTCGTCGAGGCGAAATCCGCCGCGATGGAGGCGTCGCGCAAGCTGAACCTGCGGCTGCAGGGGGCCAAGGTCGCCGCCGAGGAACAGGCGTTTACGGACACGCTGACCGGGTTGAAGAACCGCCGCGCGCTGGATCAGGTCCTTGAGCGTCTGCTTGCTTCGAACGGGGCGTTTGCCGTGATGCATATCGATCTGGATTATTTCAAGTCGGTCAACGACACGATGGGGCACGCGGCGGGGGATCACGTGCTCAAGGTCGTGGCCAAGGCGATGCTGGAAGAGACCCGCGCGACCGACACCGTTGCCCGTGTGGGCGGGGATGAATTCACCGCGGTCTTGCCCAATGTGCGCAGCATCCAGGTGTTGGAACGGGTCGCCCAACGCATCATCGACAGGATTGAGGTGCCGATCCCCTTCAACGGCGCCATGTGCGAGGTTTCTGCCAGCATCGGAACCGTCTGGATCCAGGGCACGCAAAGGGCAACGCGTGAAATGGTGCTCGAAGACGCGGACATCGCGCTTTACGCGTCCAAGAACAAGGGCCGCGCGTGTCAGACGATGTACACGCCTGAGTTGCGTGCAACAGCCCCTATCGGAAAGCGACCCCAATAGGACCGGCGCCACGAGCGGGCCGCGGTCCGGCGCGGGCACGTCCTGTCCTGACGGTATTGTCCTGACGTCCCGTCAGGTGCCGCGCGTCCGCGTCCTGGCACACGGGCCTTGGCCTGGGAGGATCGCGTGGTGTTCTCGGAACCGGTCTTGGGACGATCCGACCCATGCGAACCCCTCTGCTGCGGAAAGGGCCAAACGGGCAGGTGATGGGCCCAGGTGGATAAGGCCGGTTTGATGTGTTTGTTTTGTGTGCACAATGGCACATTGCGATGCCGTCGGGAGGGGCATCCACGCCATCAACAAAGCCACCTGCGTGCAGGACGGGCTGGGCGCGGCGCACGGCACGCTGACCGGGATCGCGGCGGCCGAGACCGCGCTGGGCCAGCACACCGCGATCACGGCGCATTTCGCAGCCGAGGCCGCGCCGCGCAGGCTGCCGCCGCAGCCGCTCTAGACCTGGGGCGCAAATGCATACCTGCGCTGGAAAGAGCGCCGCGCACGTGCCGAATAGTGGACCGGCGCGCGTCGCTCGGATAAAGGACGCAGCATGAGCAAGCGACCCTCCCTGTTGTCCCGCGTCTGCCACAAGCTGTCCGAGGCCGTCCGCCGCCGCCGCTTTGCGCGCGCGGTGCGGCATGTGCAGGGCGCGCTTTGCGTGCCGGAGGGGGCCGTGCTGGCCATCGTGCTGGTGCGCGACGGGGCCTATTACATCGACGCCTTTCTTGACTACTACCGCCGGATGGGCGTGCGGTATTTCGCCTTCATCGACAACGGCTCGACCGATGGCACGCTGGCGCGGCTTGCGTCGGAGCCGGATGTGGCGGTCGATCAGGCGGTGCTGCCGCTGGCGCAGTACGAGGACCTGCTGCGTGCCTATCCCGCACAGCGCTATGGGCAGGGCCGGTGGTGCCTCTATGTCGACATGGACGAGCAGCTCGATTTCGACGGCCGGGAGGAGCACGGGCTGCCGGGGCTGATCCGCTACCTCGAAGCGCGCGGCGATACCGCCCTGATGGCGCAAATGCTCGAGATGTTTCCCGACGGTCCGCTGCGCGCCAGCGAGACACTGGATTATGCCGCAGCGCTGGAAGCGTTTCGCCATTATGACATCAGCACGGTTGACCGTTTCGACTATCACGCGCCGCAGATCCCGTTTTCAGCGCTGCTGAGCAACAACCGGGTGCCGACGGACGCGCTCAAATTCCAGTTCGGCGGCGTGCGGGCGCGGGTCTTCGGCGAGGCGTGCTGCCTGACGAAACACCCGCTTGTGTTCAATGGGCCGGGGGTGCTGATGGCGCCGCATCCGCATCTGTCGTCGGGCGTGCAGGTCAGCGACTTCAGTGCGGTGATCCGGCACTATAAATTCGCGGGCAACCTGGCATCACGGGACGCGGCAAGCGCGGGCCGGGGTGATCTGACCCATGGCGAGGACGCGGCGCGGCTTGCGGTGCTCAGCGCGCAGCCGGACGTGACGCTTCATTCGGACGCGGCGCAGATGTGGGCGGGGATCGAGCCGCTGTATCGCGATGGGTTTCTGGTGCGCTCGGACAGCTATGCGCGGTTTATTGCGGAGCAGGCAAAGTGAGCGTCGCCGCGATCGTCATCGGCCGCAACGAGGGCGCGCGGCTGATTGCGTGTCTGGACGCGCTGAGCGACGTCGCGCCGCTGATCTATGTCGACAGTGGCTCGACTGACGGGTCGGTTGCGGCGGCACGGGCGCGCGGCGCGCGGGTGGTGGACCTTGACCTTGCGCAGCCCTTCACCGCCGCGCGGGCGCGCAATGCGGGGTTGGCGGCGCTGCCCGAAGACGTGGCATTCGTGCAGTTTATCGACGGTGACTGCGTGGTGCAGGACGGCTGGATCGAGACCGCGCGCGCCTATCTGGCCGCGCATCCGTCGGTGGCGGTCGTCTGTGGGCGGCGCCGTGAGATGTATCCGCAAGCGTCGGTTTACAACGCGCTGATTGACGCGGAATGGGACACGCCCGTGGGCGAGGCGCGGGCCTGTGGCGGAGACGCCATGATGCGGGTGTCGGCGCTGCGCGCGGTGGGTGGATACCGTGCGGATCTGATCGCGGGCGAAGAGCCCGAGCTGTGTCTGCGCCTGCGCCAGACCGGCTGGCGCATCTGGCGACTTGACGCCGAGATGACGGCCCATGATGCGCAACTGATGCGGCTGGGCCAATGGTGGCAGCGGATGCGGCGGGCCGGGCACGCATTTGCCGAAGGGGCCGCGCTGCACGGTGCCCTGCCTGAGCGGCATTGGGTGACCGAAACCCGGCGCGCGCTGTTGTGGGGGGCATTGGGGCCGCTGCTGATCGCGGTGCTCACGGCGTTGGCGGGACCTTGGGCGCTGGTGGCGCTGCTAGTCTATCCGGCGCAGATCTGGCGTCTGGCGCGGCGCGGTGGCTGGATCTGGGCGTTTTTTACCGTGTTGGGCAAGCTGCCCGAAGCGGTGGGGGCGCTTGGCTTTTATTGGCGTCGGCTGCGTGGCGGGGAACGGCGGCTGATCGAATACAAGTGATCAACGCTGTCTGAGCGCATCGCGCAGGAGTCGGGGCAGGATCCGGTAACAGCGCGCATAGCGCGGCACCATGCGCCGCGGACTTTGGGCAGCGCGCCAAAGCCATTCCAGCGCCATCCGGCGCATCAGCTGCGGGGCACGGACCTGATGGCCCGACAGGAAATCTAGACCGGCACCGATGCAGGCAAAGCCGACCGCCGGGGCGCGGTCGCGTGCATGGGTGGCGAACTGCTCCTGACGGGGGGCGCCGAGTGCCAGAAAACACAGGCGCGCTCCGGTTTGCACAAGCATGTCGCAGATCGCGTCGGCCTCGGCCCCTTCGGGATCAAAACCGTATCGCGGCGCATGGGCCAACACGATGTCGATCCCCGGCACCCGGGCCTCCAACGCCTTTTTCGCCCCGGCAAGCGCATCATCGGAGCTGCCGACAAGCGCTATTGGCATGCCGTGGTCCGTCGCGCAGGTTGCCAGCGGGATCACCAGATCCGATCCGGGCAACAGCGCGACCGGCTGCCGTGCGATCTGCGACAGCCAGACGATGGGGTGCCCGTCCGCCACCACGAAATCCATGGCGCGGTAAGCGGCGGTAAACTTGGGCTCATCGGGAAATTTGCTCAGATGATCGAGGTTCAGCGTGGCCAGTCCGAATCCGGCGCCCTGGCTGAAACGCTCTGACACCGCACGAAACAATGCATCGCGCGAGGCGATATTGACCTCGATGGTGGAGCGTTCAACGTCAAATTTCATACTGTCGCCGAGAGGTCATGCAACAGCTTCCTTGTTGTGGTTGCAGGCGTTTTCGGCAAAACATGTAACCTATACAGAATGTTGCAATTTTATTGTGGCGGATGTCTTTGCGATCCGGGCGAACTTATCGTGATGACTTGGCGCGGCCAAGGGTATATTTTGAGCCGCAATTCACCGTCATGAGGAGATCCATGCCCAACGCAGTCGCATATCTGATGCTCGCGCTATGGCCTGCGGTCTGTCTGGTGCTGTTTCGCACGCTCAAGCTGGAGCGGGCGATCATCTGGTCTATCCTTGGAGGCTATCTGTTGCTGCCGCCACTGGCGGAGTTCAACCTGCCGCTGGTGCCGGCGATGGACAAGGTGTCGATTCCGAACCTGAGCGTATTGGCGATCCTCGTGTTTGGCACGGCGCACAAGGTCCGGCTGTTTCCCGAAAACCGGATTGCGCGGCTTTTGGTCGTGGCGCTGGTGGTGTGTGCCGTGCCGACCGTGCTCACCAACCGCGAACCCATCATCTTCGAGGTTCTGCGCGATGCCGACCCGATCCTGTTCCTCATAGACGCGCTGCCCGGCCAGTCGCTGCGCGACATCGGATCGGTCCTGATCGCGCAAGCCCTGACCATCGCCCCGTTTCTGGTCGCGCGCCAGTTTCTAGCCAGCGAAGATGGCCTGCGCGAGATCCTGATGGCGCTGATGATCGCGGCGCTTGCCTATTCCATTCCCTCGCTCATCGAAATTCGCCTTTCGCCGCAGATGAACGTCTGGGTTTATGGTTTCTTCCAGCACAGTTTCGAACAGACCATACGTGGGGGCGGTTATCGCCCTATCGTGTTCCTGCCGCACGGGCTTTGGTTGGCATTGTTCGTGTGCACGGGGCTGGTCGCGGCGGCGGCGCTGTTGCGGGTCACACCGCGGCTGGCGCGCTGGAAGATGGTGGTCCTGACGGCGTATCTGCTGGTGTTTCTGATCCTGTGCAAATCCGCCGCTGCGATCGCGTATGGGTTTGTCCTGTTGCCGGTTGTCCTGTTCTTGCCCCGGCGGTGGCAAATCGGGCTGGCCGCGCTGTTTGCCATCGTCGCCGTCAGCTATCCGATGTTGCGCAATGTCGGTGCCGTTCCGACGCAGGCCATCGTGGCCCAGGTCCAGGAATTCAATCCCGCCCGTGCGCAATCGCTCGAATACCGGTTTGACAACGAGACACAGCTGCTCGCGCGCGCCGCCGAAAAGCCGCTCTTTGGCTGGAGCGGATGGGGTCGAAGCCTGATCCGGCATCCTGAGAACGGGCAGATCCTGTCGATCCCCGATGGCCGCTGGATCATCGTTTTCGGCACCTTTGGTTGGCTCGGATATCTGGCAGAGTTCGGGTTGCTGGCGCTGCCGCTGATGTTGATGGCGGGCTACATGCTGCGCGACCGCCAGGCCATGCTGTCGCCCTATATCGGCGCGGTGTCGCTGGTTCTTGGCATCACGCTCATGGATATGCTGCTGAACGCCACCTTGACGCCTTTCACCTGGCTGACCGCGGGTGCCGTGCTGGGCCATGCGGAGCGGCTCAACCCACGGCCGACGCGTGTCCCGCGCCACGCTCTGCGCACCCGCCCGGTGATGGGCGCCGGGTCGCAAGCGGACCGGCAGACGGTACTTTAGCCGATGCCTTTGACGGAAAATCAACCCATTGCCGTGATCTTGCGGCAATGGGTGCGGCATCAGATCTCTTGTCGC
>JBFFQZ010000048.1:0-13296 GCA_041573235.1 Sulfitobacter sp.
ATAGGCCGCGCCGATACCGGCCGTAGTCAGCACGCCCGGCCCCGGTGTGATCAGCAGGAAGAATACGGCGACGATGAACTCAACCATGGGTCACAGATGCGCGCATTCCGGCACCGCGCTGATCACGGTCCCATCCTTGAGATGTTGCAGCAGGTTGTCGACGGTCAACGCCCCCATCGCTGCGCGGGTCTCGACCGTGGCGCTGCCAACGTGGGGCAGCAGGACGGTGTTGGGCAGGTCGCGCAGGGCCTGCGGCACATGCGGCTCGCCCTCGTAGACATCCAGCCCCGCCCAGCCCAGCGTGCCATTCCGCAACGCCTCGATCAGCGCCGCCTCGTCCACCACGGAGCCGCGGCTGACGTTGATCAGAGTGCCCTGCGGCCCCAGCGCCTCGAGCACCTCGGCATTCACGATCCTGTTGGTCGATGGCCCGCCCGGCGTGATGCAGATCAGCACATCGGCATCACGCGCCATCTGCGTCAGGTCGTCGTAATAGGTATAATCGACATCCTTCCTGCTGCGCGAATGATAGACGATCCGCGCATTCCACGGCGCAAGCTTGTCCGCGATGGCCTGCCCGATCCGCCCCAGGCCGAGGATACCAACCGTCTGATTGTCCGCCGAGCGGGTGAGCGGCGCGCCCCCCTGTGTCTCCCACGCGCCCGATCGCACGTAGGCATCGTCGCGCAACAGCTCGCGGTAGCACGCCAGCATCAGCAGAACGGCGGTCGTCGCCACCTCCTGATTCAGCACGTTGGGCGTGTGGGTAACAACGATGCCGCGCTCTGCCGCCGCGTTCGCGTCCACCGCATCGTACCCCACGCCATAGCCACTGATCACCTGAAGGTTGGGCAGGGACGCCATCAGGTCGGACGGCACCCCGTCATGACCGTTGGTCACGATATGGGTGATCTTTTCCGGGTCGAAATCATGCCGCTGATGAATGGTGAACGCCGCTTCGAGCCGCGCGCGCATCGTGTCGGTGATGCCGCCGATCTGGAGGAGATCAGGCATCCTGATCAACCTTCTGGCGTTGCTGTCCCAGCTTTTCGATGCTCAACTCCATCACATCGCCCTTCTTGAGGTAGACGGGATCGGGTTTGATCCCCATGCCGACGCCGGGGGGTGTCCCGGTGGTGATCACATCGCCCGGATGCAGGGTCATCAGCTGCGACAGATGCTCGATGATCTCGGCCACGGAGAAGATCATCGTGGCGGTAGAGCCCGTCTGCATCCGCTTGCCGTTCACATCGAGGTGCATCGTCAGGTTCTGCGGGTCGCCCACCTCGTCACGGGTCACCAGCCACGGGCCGGTGGGCCCGAAGGTGTCACAGGATTTGCCCTTGGTCCACTGGCCGGTCAGCTGGGTCTGGAAATGCCGCTCGGACACATCGTTGACGATGCAATAACCCGCCACGTGGTCCAGGGCGTTTTCGCGGCTGACGTATTTCGCCTTTGTGCCGATCACCACGCCCAGCTCGACCTCCCAATCGGTATGGGTAGAGCCGCGCGGCATCACGACATCGTCGTTGGGGCCGACAATGGCGGAATTCGCCTTGAAGAACAGGATCGGGTGTTCCGGGATTGCGGCCCCGGTTTCCGCTGCATGGTCCGAGTAGTTCAGGCCGATGCAGAGAAACTTGCCGATATCGCCGACGCAGGCGCCGATGCGCGGATCGCCTTCGACGGCGGGCAAGGTGGCGGGGTCGATGTCACGCAGACGTGCGATGGTGGTATCGTCCAGCACGGCGCCGGTGATGTCATCGACATGGCCCGACAGGTCGCGCAGCGTGCCTGTTTCGTCGATCATGCCGGGTTTTTCGGCGCCCAGGGCGCCATAGCGTAGCAGTTTCATCTTCTTGTCCTTCTGGTGATAAGTTCGCGCGCCACAGCGCGCTGTCCGCAGGTCACGCCGCGTTCGGCGGCTAGTGATTGTCCCTTGGCATGAAGCGGCGCGCGATGTCCTGATACTTGTCCGCGCCCTCAAGCGTCATGCCCTGGTCCAGACGACCGACGCGGTCGCGAAAGATCTCCTGCCAGGGCGACTGGCTGGCGGGCATGTCGTAGCCGCCGTTTGCCGCCAGCGTTCTGGCACGCTCGTTCAGCTCGTCCAGCGGCACCAGCATGTCGGCCGTTCCCTTGCCCAGGTCGATACGCACCCGGTCGCCGGTCTGCAACAGGGCCAGACCGCCGCCGTCCGCCGCCTCTGGCGAGGCATTGAGGATCGAGGGGCTGCCCGAAGTGCCCGACTGTCGCCCGTCCCCGATGCACGGCAGCGCGTGGATGCCCTGTTTGATCAGGTAGGACGGCGGGCGCATGTTCACCACCTCTGCGGCGCCCGGGTATCCCTTGGGCCCTGCCCCGCGCATGAACAGCACGCAATGGGCGTCGATGTTTTCTGCCGGATCGTCGATGCGATGGTGGAAATCCTCGGGTCCGTCAAACACCACCGCGCGACCCTCGAACGCCTCCGGGTCGTCGGGATTGGACAGATAGGTCGCGCGGAAGGCGGGCGAAATCACCGACGTCTTCATGATCGCGCTTTCGAACAGGTTGCCCGACAGGTTGATAAAGCCGGCATGGGCGACCATCGGATCGCTGACCGGTTTGATCACATCTGCGTTGCGTGACCGTACCGCACCGGAATTGTCACCCATGGATTTGCCGTTGACCGTGATCGCATCCGGATGCGGCAGCAGACCGCCCTCCACCAATTCGCCGATCACGGCAGGCACACCGCCTGCGCGCTGGTAATCCTCGCCCAGGTATTTGCCTGCGGGCTGCATGTTCACCAGCAGCGGGATGTGGTGGCCGTGCTTCTGCCAGTCGTCGTTATCCAGCGGCACGCCCAGGTGCCGCGCGATGGCATTGAGGTGGATGGGCGCATTGGTCGATCCGCCGATGGCCGAGTTGATCACGATCGCGTTCTCAAAGGCCGCCCGGGTCATGATGTCAGTCGGACGCAGATCCTCCCAGACCATATCGACGATGCGCTTGCCGGTCTCATAGGCCATCTGCCCGCGCTCGCGGTAGGGTGCGGGGATCGCGGCGGCGCCGGGCAACTGCATGCCCAGGGCTTCGGCCAGCGAATTCATGGTGGTGGCCGTGCCCATCGTGTTGCAATAGCCGACCGAGGGCGCCGAAGCGGCCGCGATCTCCATGAACTCGTCGGTGTCGATTTCACCGGCGGCCAGCTGTTCGCGGGCCTTCCAGATCACCGTACCTGAGCCCGCGCGTTCGCCCTTCCACCAGCCGTTGAGCATGGGCCCGACGGACAGTGCGATCGCCGGGATGTTCACCGTGGCGGCTGCCATCAGCAGCGCCGGAGTGGTCTTGTCACAGCCGATGTTCAGCACCACGCCGTCCAGAGGATAGCCAAACAGCGTCTCCACCAGCGACAGATACGCAAGGTTGCGGTCAAGGCTTGCCGTGGGGCGCTTGCCCGTCTCCTGGATCGGATGCACCGGGACTTCGATACAGGTCCCACCGGCCGCGATGATGCCGTCACGGACCCGCTTGGACAGCTCGATGTGGTGGCGGTTGCACGGGCTGAGGTCGCTGCCGGTCTGGGCGATCGCGATGATCGGCTTGCCCGATTGCAGCTCATCCCGGGTCAGCCCGTAGTTGAGGTAACGTTCAAGATACAGCGCCGTCATCTCGAGGTTGTCGGGGTTCATGAACCATTTGCGCGACCGCAGGTCGTCGATTCCGATGCGCTTTGTCATTGGCCTGACCAGCCTCCGTCGATGATGTGGGTGTGCCCCGTGGTGAAGCCGCTTTCGTCGCTGGCCAGATAGACCACCAGCGCCGCGATTTCCTCGGCGGTGGCCACGCGGCCCATGGGCTGGCGGGCCACGAATTGCGCGAGGGCTTCGTCATAGCTGCCCAGCTCTTGGCCCAGCGCCTTGACCCGGTCGTGCCAGCTGGGGCTTTCAACGGTGCCTGGACAGATCGCGTTGCAGCGGATGCCGCGGGTGATAAAGTCGACGGCCACGGATTTCGTCAACCCGACCACGGCCGCTTTCGTGGTGCCATAGACGGACCGGTTGGGCGCCCCGATAATCGACCCCGCGGCCGAGGACATGTTGATGATAGATCCGGTGCCACGCTCGAGCATTCCGGGCAGCGCCGCGCGAATCGTGCGCACCATCGACCGGACATTCAGGTCAAAGGCAAAGTCCCACTCATCGTCGGTGGCGTCCAGAATCGAGCCGTGATGCACGAAGCCCGCGCAGTTGAACAGAATGTCCGGCGCGGCCCGCGCGACGCCCTCCGACACGCTGTCATCGCTGCGCGCATCAATTTCGAAAATTTCGATATTTTCGAGATTCTCATCCCGAATCGTGGAAAGCGCATCCATGTTCACATCGGTCGCAAACACCTGCGCACCCTCGCGCGCCATGGCGATCGCACTGGCGCGCCCGATCCCCTGACCCGCGGCTGTCACCAGCGCCCGCTTTCCCTCAAGTCGTTTACCTGTCACTGTTTTCTCTTCCCGTTCACCGCAGGTAACAGGCCCGGTCCAAGGCCCGCGTCCCGTGCTCTGCCAAATTATCTCATGTCAGCTCAAAGGACCCTCTGGTCCTTTCCGGCTCAACCGTTAGCGTATGGCAGAGTTTTCGATTTGACCATAACCAGACTGCGCAGGCTTTGCGAAAGGATCCCCGCCATGCCCCAACCCCGCAAGATTACCTTCATCGGCACCGGGCTGATGGGCGTTCCCATGTCGCGCAACCTGATGGCTGCCGGGCATGCGCTGACGGTGTGGAATCGCAGCCCAGCGCGTGCCGCCCCGCTGGTCGCGGAAGGCGCCGCAACTGCGCCTGACGCAGGCGCGGCCATCACGGACGCGCAGATCGTGATCTCGATGCTTTCGGACGGTTTTGCCACGGGCGCGCTGCTGGCGGATCAGGGCGTGCGCGCGGCACTTGCCCCGGGCATGGTCTGGATCGACATGTCCAGCGCCAAGCCCGAACACGCCCGCGCGCAGGCGGCGGATCTGGCCGGACTTGGGGTCAGACATCTGGACGCGCCGGTGTCGGGCGGGACACGGGGCGCGGAGGCGGGCAGCCTCGCCATCATGGCGGGCGGCGATGCGCAGGTGTTCGAAGAGGTGCGCGCGGTGCTTGAGGCGATGGGGCGTCCGGTTCTGGTGGGCCCATCAGGAACCGGGCAACTGTGCAAGCTGGCCAACCAGACCATCGTGGCGGTCACCATCAGCGCGGTCGCAGAAGCGACCCTGCTGGCGGAACAGGGCGGCGCCGATCCGGCGGCCCTGCGCGCGGCGCTCAAGGGTGGATTTGCCGACAGCGTGATCCTGCAACAGCACGGCGAGCGGATGTCGGAGGGCAATTTCGAACCCGGCGGGCTCTCCAGGCTGCAACTGAAAGACCTCGACAACACGCTCGCCGAAGCGGCAGGGATGGGCCTGACCCTGCCAGCCACGCAGTCGGTGCGCGACCGTTTCGCCACATTCGTCACGGAAATGGGCGGCGGCGAGAAGGACCACGCGGGCCTCTACCTGGAACTCAAGAAACGGAATGAACTGACATGAACAAGATCCTGATCCTCGGCGGTGGCGGCATGATCGGCCAGAAACTGGCCCGGCGCCTGCGCGACGAACAACCCGATGCCGACCTGACGCTGTTTGACCGGGCATTCCCGGCGCAGGGCGTGGAAGCCACCACCGTCACCGGCAACATCGCCGATCCAGCGACCGCCGCACGCCTTGTCGCCGCGCGCCCGGACGTCATCTATCAGCTGGCCGCGATCGTGTCGGGACAGGCCGAGGCCGAGTTCGATCTCGGATGGGAGGTCAACATGATGGCGATGTGGCATCTGTTGGGCGCGCTCAAGGACGCGCATGAGGCGTCCGGCGGCAGCTATCGTCCGCGACTGGTGTTCACCTCGTCGATCGCGGTCTACGGGGGGCCCTATCCGGACCGTATCGGCGATGAATTCATCCTTGCTCCGCAGACCAGCTATGGCGCGCAAAAGGCCGCCTGCGAGCTGATGGTCACCGACTTCAGCCGCAAGGGGTTCATCGACGGGCTCAGCCTGCGCCTGCCGACGATCTGCGTGCGCCCCGGCAAACCGAACGCCGCGGCGTCCTCGTTCTTTTCGGGGATCATCCGCGAGCCACTGAACGGTCGGGAGGCGATCCTGCCGGTGTCCGACACCGTGCGGCACTGGCACGCCAGCCCCCGTGCCGCCACCACGTTCCTGATGCAGGCCGCGACGTTGGATACCGATCTTTTGATGGGGCGCAGGGCGCTCAACCTGCCCGGCGTCAGCTGCACCGTGGCCGAACAGATCGAGGCGTTGCGCCGCGCGGCGGGTCAGCAGGCCGTGGATCTTATCAAGCCGCAACCGGACCCGACCATCATGCGCATCGTCGAGGGCTGGCCCCGCGATTTCGCGCCCGAGCGTGCGATCGCCCTGGGCTTCCGGGCGGAACAAAGCTTTGACGACATCATCAAGGTCTATCTGGAGGACGATCTGGGCCGGTCCTAATCCGCGAGGCTTTCCCCGGTCAGGTGCCGGGCCAGGTGGTCGTGGATTTTCTGGCGCGTCAGCGCCTCGTTGCCGGACAGCGCCGCGTCGAGGATCGACGCATGATGCTTGATGTTCTCCGAAATGAAATCGAACCGCCGGTCGGCGACCATCAGCTGCTGGCGGAACTGGTCATAGATGCGGCTGTGCAGCTGCTTCAGCACCCCTGAACCGCAGGCCGAGATCAGCGTCTGGTGAAACTCCTTTTCCGCCTCGAACCAGATGCCCACCAACCCTTCGGGATCGCCCTGCGTGTGAATGCGTTTCTCGATGTGGCTCAGCTGGTGGTGGGCCGCCGTCAGCCGCGCCTCCCAGCCGACGCCGCCGCGCCGGATCGACAGGACCGTGCCTTCGCCTTCCAGCAGGACACGCATGTGGGTCAGCTCGGCCAGCGTTTCCACGCTGCGGTCCGGCACCCGAAAACCGCGCTGTTCCTGAAAATTCACCAACCCTACCGTGGACAGCCGGAACAGGGCCTCGCGCACCGTGCTGGCCGAGCAGCCGAACTCGGTGCGGAGCGCCTCAGCCCGCAGCTTGGCGCCGTGGGCGAAGTGGTTGGTGATCAGTCGCTGCTTAAGCTCTTGATAAATGTCTATCTCTTGCGTCATCGCTTTCCGGGTTCCATATTTGGCCAGCTCTTGTCAGATCGATCATAGAGTTAAAAATTTCGATAATATACCAAAATCTCGAAATTTTTGGAAATTTCATTTTTTTCTTGTGGTACGCGATACGCCGTTCTACCGTCCAAGCAGCGTGACCGATACGGGGGACTTGAAGATCCCTGGCACAGCAACGCTCAACGTCTGGGAGGACAATATGAAACTGATGAAAACAGCGGCTACCGCAGCCGTCGCCGCGGCACTGGCCGCAACCACGGCAATGGCCGACGGCCATGCAACCACCAAACTGCGCATTCAGACGCATTTCTCGCCGGAGACCCTGTCGGGCAAGCTGGCGGCGAAATACATCGACGACATTCAGACCATGTCGAACGGTGAAATCGCGGTCGAGATGTTCTATTCCTCGTCCGTCGTGAAATCGGTCGAGACATTCGATGCCGCCGCCACCGGCATTCTGGATTGTGACATGACCGGCGGCGCGTATCAGACCGGCAAGAACCCCGCGTTCCAGTTCACGGGCGACCTGATGGGCGGCTATCAGAACCCCTACCAGCAGATGGCGTGGCTGCTGCATGGCGACGGACGCGCGGCGGTGAACGAGCTGTACAACAGCTATGACATGACCTTTGTCGGCTGGTGGATTCCCGGCCCTGAATCGCTGGCCTCGACCAAGCCGATCCGCAACGCGGACGACTTCAAGGACTGGAAATTCCGTTCACCCCCCGGCCTCGCGACAAAGGTCTTCGCCGAAATGGGCGCCTCGCCGATCGTGATGGACTTCAACGAGATCTTCACGGCACTGGAAACAGGCATCATCGACGGTGCGGACGCGGCGAACCTGACCAACAACGTCGGCCTGGGTCTGTATGACATCGCCACGCACACCAACTTTCCGGGCTTCCACTCGATGCCTGCTGACCACCTGGCCTGCCGCACCGACGTCTGGGAAGCGATGCCCGAGCATCACCGCCGGATCATGACGGTCGCCATGGACAGCCTTGCGCTGCACAATGCGACCATCAACGAGGTGCAGAACGCGCAGACCGCCAAGGATCTGGTCGCAAAGGGCGTGACCCTGCATGAATGGACCGCCGCCGACCTGCAGAAATACCGCGACGCGGTGCAGAAAGGCTGGACCGAGTTCGCGACGACACCCGAAGCCAAGGCGCTGCTGGCAAGCCACATCAGCTTCCTGCAAGGTCTGGGCGCAATGAAGTAAGCGCAGCCGCGCTTCACACGATTGGGCGGCAAGGCTGTTTCACGATGGCCTTGCCGCAGTTGCCTCAGGGATCCCCCATGAAAATCACCCGGATCACAAGCCACGTGCTGCAATACGACATGCCCGAACGCCTGGGCTATTCGCAGCAGTACTACGCGCGGCGGACGGCGCATCTGGTCGAGGTCGAGACCGATGAGGGCATCACCGGCTGGGGCGAATGTTTCGGCCCCGGCACCGTGGCACTCGCCAACAGAACCATCGTCGAACAGGTCATCCAGCCGATGGTGCTGGGGATGGATCCGATGGACCGGGACGTGATCTGGCACAAGGTTTATAACCTTCTGCGAGACCACGGGCAGAAGGGCATGCCGATGCAGTCCCTTTCCGGCGTGGACATCGCGCTGTGGGACATCGCGGGCAAGGTCGCAAACCTGCCGCTGCACAAGCTGATCGGCGGCGCGCATCGCACGGATGTGCCGTGCTACGGCTATGGCATGATGCTGCGCGAGGAACCCGTCGCGGATCTGGCCGCGCGGTTCGAGGACGAAGCCGCCGCGATCCGCGACATGGGCTTTGCCGCGACCAAGATGAAGGTGGGCTTCGGGCCCCGACCGGACGTGACGCTATGCGCCGCCGTCCGGCGCGGGGTCGGCGACGGCTTTCGCTTCATGGTGGATGCCAACCATTGCTATACCACCTCCGACGCCTTTTACGTCGGGCGCGCGCTGGAAGAACTGGATGCCTATTGGTTCGAGGAGCCGATCGCCCCCGAAGACCATGACGGTTACCGCGAATTGCGCGCGGGGCTCAAGGTCAACATCTCGGGCGGCGAGGCCGAATTCAACCGTTGGGGCTGGCGCGCGATCCTTGAGAACCGCGGGCTCGACATTGCCCAGCCCGAGGTCTGCGCGTTGGGCGGCATTTCGGAATACCTGCGCGTGCTGGCGTTGTGCCACGCGCATTTCACGCCCGTCGTGAACCACGTCTGGGGCTCTGCCATCGCGGTCGCCACCAATCTGCACCTGCTGGCCGCCATGCCCCCGCTGCCCGGTGGGCTGCACCCGTGGGAACCGATGCTGGAATTCGACACGACCGACAACAGGTTTCGCGACGACCTGCTGACCGACCCGCTGGACATCCAGCGCCAGGTCGGTGCCGCCGGCGGCCGCGTTTCTATCCCGCAGGGGCCGGGCATCGGGGTCACCCCGGACCGGGCCTTCATCAAACATTACGCAATCGACGCATAAGCGAAGGGAGATCCCATGCAAAAAGCATCAGGCGGACCGACAGAGTGGCTTATCCCGCTCGCCTTTGTCGCCACGACCAGTTGGCTGATCTGGCATCTGCCCGCATTCCTGCTCGACTGGATCCCCTATACATCGGACAGCATGCGCGGCCAGGTCGAGGCGATCTATCTGCTGGCCGATGTGACGCCGGGGCTTGGGGGCATCTTTGGCGGACACATCGACATCATTGATTTCCTGGCGCTGATCCTCACACCGGTGATCGGCTATTTCGGAGCCCGCACGGTGCGTCCGGCGGGGATGGAGTTCGAGGGTTTCGGCCCCGTGGACCACCTGGCGCTGTTCATCGGGCGGGTGACCATGATGATGATCGCGATCATGACCATGGTCATGCTGTTCGAGGTCTTCATGCGCTACGTGATGGAGCGGCCGACCGAATGGGCCAACGAGATGACGCTCTGGTTCGCCAGCTTTGTCTTTCTGACGGCGGGTTTCTACGCGATGCAACAGCGCTGCCACATCCGCATCTTCCTGCTGTACGACGCCGTGCCGCGCTGGGTGCAGCGGGTGTTCGATTGCATCTCGACGCTGCTGATCGTGCTGTTCGCCTTCTTTCTGGTCTATGGCAGCTACAAGCAGGTCTTCGCCAACAAGCTCTATAAATGGGAGCTTTACGGCTCTGCGTTCAACCCGCCGATCCCGGCGACGTTGCAGCCCATGGTGCTGATCATGATCACGCTGGTCGCCTGCCAGGCGGTGCTGAACCTGATCTCGGACTGGAACGAGGCGCCGGTCATCCACACCGACGAACCGGATGCGGATGAAATCGAAATGCTGAAACGTGCAGTGGGGCAAGACTGATGGATATTGGAACGATCTCACTGGTGCTGATGCTGGCGCTGATAGCACTTCTTGCGATTGGCATGCCGCTTGGCTTCGCCTCCGCTTCGCTGGCCGTTCTGGTGCTGGTGATGAAATTCGAGCCCGCGTTGCTGATGAACCCCTTCACCTTCGGCGACGGGATACTGACAGGCAGGCCGGGCACCGGCCCGCTGTATATCCTGGCGCAAAAGATATACGGGCTGCTCACGGATTACGTGCTCATATCCATTCCGCTGTTCATCTTCATGGCGTCCCTGCTGGAGCGGTCGGGCATCGCCAAGGACATGTATTCGTCGCTCAACGTGTGGCTGTCGCGCACCCGCGGCGGCATTGCCATCGTGACCTCGATCATGGCGGTGATCATGGCCGCCATGTCGGGAATCATCGGCGGCGAAGTCGTGCTTCTGGGCCTGATCGCGCTGCCGCAGATGCTGCGGCTGGGCTATAACCAGAACCTCGCCATCGGGGTGATCTGCGCCTCGGGCAGCCTTGGCACGATGATCCCGCCGTCGATCGTGCTGATCATCTATGGCCTGATCACCGAAACCTCGATCAAGGCGCTGTTCACCGCGTCCTTCATCCCCGGTTTCATGCTGGCCTCGATGATCATCCTCTACATCGTCGTGCGCACCCGCCTCAATCCCGACGACGCGCCGCTGCCCGAACCGGACCCAAGCGACCCACCCTCGGGCGAAAAGCGGATGTTGTTCGGCGCATTCATGAGCATCGTCGTCGCGGGCTTTTCCGCCGCGCTGGTCCTGCGGGCTGCTTTCTTCGAATTTTCCGGCTCGAACGCCGCCAACGAAGGCGAGCCTGCGCGGCTTGGCACTGCGGATTATCTGCCGTGGTTCGCGGGCATCATCGTGGTGGCGCTGCTGCTGATCTTTTTCGTCTTCGGCAAGGTCCGCGCCCGCACCGGCTGGCAGATGGGCAAGGGGCTTGTCGCGCCGATGGTGGTGATCGGCGTCGTCCTGGGGTCGATCTATGGCGGTATCACCGGCATCACCGAGGCCGCCGGCATGGGTGCCTTCGCCGTTCTGATCATCGCGATCCTGCGCGGCGAAGGTTCGTTCGAGCTGGTCTGGGACAGCCTCATGCGGACGCTGAAATCCACCGGCACGATCATCTGGGTGACGATCGGGGCGGCGGCGCTTGCCGGGGCATACACCATCGCGGGCGGGCCGCAGTACGTGGCGGACCTGATCGTGGGCAAGGATCTGCCGACGATGCTGGTGATCCTGACGATGATGCTGATCCTGCTGTTCATGGGCGCATTCATGGATTGGGTCGGCATCGTGCTGCTGATCATCCCGGTGTTCCTGCCCATCGTTCTGCGCCTGCCCATTGACGAGATCGGGTTCATCGGCCAGCTTGATCCAAGCCATGTGTCGATCTGGTTCGGGGTGGTGTTCTGTATGAACATGCAGGTCAGTTTCCTGTCACCTCCGTTCGGACCGGCGGCATTCTATCTCAAATCCGTGGCCCCGCCACACATCAGCCTGACAGACATCTTCAAGGGGTTCCTGCCGTTCATCGGCATCCAGATCCTCGCGCTGTCGATCCTGCTGATCTGGCCGGGCATCATCGCCTTGCTGCTGTAGGAGGCCACCATGCTGACCGACGACGACATCACCCGGTTTCGGACCCAAGGCTATCTCGTGGTGCCCGATGTCATCCCGGCAGACGTGCTGGCGGGGGTGCGCAGGGAATACGAAACGATTCTTGACCGGCTTTACGCGGGCTGGCACGCGGCTGGCGCCGTCAGCGCCCCGCCCGAGACGCTGGATTTCTGGGGCAAGCTGCTGACCGGTTACAAGGCGGGCTGCGACTATTTCCAGCCGATGGACATTTCGCTGCCCGGCGACCGGATCACCGCCGACACGCCATTCCATTTTGGCCCGGCGGTCTTCGATATGCTCACGGCACCCGCGTTGCTCGACATCGTCGAGCAGCTGATCGGGCCCGAGCTGACGTCGAATCCGATCCAGCACGTCCGCATCAAGCCCCCTGCGCCGGATCTGGCCGCGGGCGAGGTCCGCGCCCATATCACCGCCACCGACTGGCATCAGGACCGCGCCGTGGCACTGGAGGAAGCGGATGCGACCGACATGGTGACCGTCTGGATCGCGATCACCGACGCAACCATCGAAAACGGATGCCTTCAGGTGCAACCGCAAGAGCAGGGCCAGACGATCCTGCCCCATTGTCCGCGCACGCAGACGGGCATCGCGGACGGGTTCATCACCGAAGCGGATGCGATCGCGCTTCCCGTGGCGGCGGGCGGAGTTGTTCTGTTTCATCCGCTGACCCCGCACGCATCGCTGACAAACACCACCGACGGCTTCCGCTGGTCCTTCGACATCCGTTTCAACGCAACGGGACAACCCACAGGCCGCGGCCATTTCCCCGAATTCATCGCCCGCTCCCGCGCACATCCCGAAACCGAACTGCGCGACTGGCGCGCATGGAAGGCGATGTGGGAAGCCGCGCGGGCACGGCTGGCCAAAGAGCCGCATATTGACATCCACCGATGGTCCTCGGACGCGCCCTATTGCGCCTGAGCCGCGAAAACGAAAGAACAAGATCATGAATTACGTACGACTGGACCGTGCCGACAATGTGGTCACGGCGACCCGCGCCCTCGAGGTCGGCGTTGCCGTCGAAGAGGCCGTCACGACCGCGCTCATCCCCTCGGGCCACAAGGTCGCGACCGTCTTCGTGCCAAAGGGCGCGGCCTTGCGCAAATACGCGCAGCTGATCGGCTATGCGGCGCAGGACA
>JBFFQZ010000049.1:0-13201 GCA_041573235.1 Sulfitobacter sp.
GCGCGCGGAATAGCCAAGGAACTCGGCCCGCTCGGGGTTGTCACGCACGGCGTTTGCCATCCGGCCCACAGGCGTGCGCGACCACAGGTACATCAGCGCCGCCGAGATCAGCACCCAGGCCGCAGTCAGGTAATAGACCTCGATCTGCTGAAGGAACTCGACGCCAAAGAAAGGCTGCGCATAGGTACGGTCGCCGGAAATCCCCTCTTCGCCACCGAAGAACGCCACGATGATCACCGAGCACGCGGCGATCAATTCGCCTACCCCCAGCGAGATCATGGCGAACACCGTGCCCGCGGACCGCGTGGAAAACGCGCCGACGATCATCGCCAGACCCATGCCGAACAGGCCGCCGAACAGCGGCAGGATCACCAGCGGAAAGCTGGCAAAGAAGTCGGACATGTTCATGATGTGCATGCAGGCAAAGCCGCCCACACCGGCATAGACCGCATGGCCGAACGACAACATGCCGCCCTGCCCCAGAAGCATGTTGTAGGCCAGCGCGAAAACGATCGTGATCGACATCTGGTTCATGATCGTCAGGGCGGAATTGTTGGTAAACACCATCGGCAGGATCGCCAGCAGCACGGCTGCGATCAGCCAGGGCGTCAGTGTCAGCGTCATGGAGCCTGCACGCATCCGCTGTGCCGGCTTGGACGGGTCGGTTGTGAACTGGTCGGTCATGAGCTGCGCTTTCCGAAAAGGCCATGGGGGCGGAAGATCAGGATCAACACCATCAGGATATAGGGCAGGATGTCGGCGATCTGCGGACTGGTCACCGACCAGAGATCCCGAAACACGCTCTCATCCAGATTTTCCGGCGTTGCGATGCCGATGGCATTGAGGACATTCTCCATCTCGATGTTGTAGGACTTTGCGAATGTCGTGATCCAGCCGATCAGCAGCGATGCCACCAGGGCCCCCCAGAGAGAGCCAAGCCCGCCGATCACGATCGTCACGAAGACGATCGAACCCAGCACGAAGGCCATGCCCGGAAAGGTGCCCAGCACCGGTCCCGCGATCACCCCGGCCACGCCCGCCAACGCCGTGCCCACACCGAATACGCCCATGAAGATCAGCGGCACATTGTGCCCCAGCGCCTCGACGGTGCGCGGATAGCTGAGCGCCGCCTGGATGATCATCCCCACGCGGGTCTTGGTCAGCACGTACAGCAACCCGATGAAGATCGCGACAGAGATGAAGATCATGAAGATCTTGTAGGCCGGAATGGAATTGCCCGAGATCGCGAAGGCCGTGAAGTTCAGGATTTCCGGCACGTCATAGGGCATCTGGTTCTTGCCCCAGACGAACTGCACCATCTCTTCGATCAGCAGCGCCAGACCGAAGGTGAAGATCAGCTCGGGCACGTGGCCATACTGGTGTACGCGCCTCAGCCCATAGCGTTCGACGCCCGCGCCCAACACACCCACGACAAGCGGTGCGATCAGCAGCCCCATCCAGAACCCCAGCGCAAGGCTGATCTGGTAGGCGAAATAGGCGCCCAGCATATAGAAGCTGGCGTGGGCAAAGTTGAGTACGCCCATCATCGAAAAAATTAGGGTCAGGCCGGCGGACAACATGAACAGCAGAAGTCCGGTCACCAGCCCGTCGATCAGATTGACGAGAATGAGGTCCATTTGGCCCCTCCGGTAGCGTGGAATGTAAAGACAAAATGCCCGCCCTCCCCGAAGGGAAGGCGGGCGCGATCAAGCGCAGATCAGGGGCGCTTCATCTTGCAGGTCGTAGGGCTGTCCATCGAGGCCATTTCGACCGTCGATTCAGTCAACACGCCAAACCCGGACTGGTCATAGTCGAATTCGATGTTTTCATTGGTGTGCACACCGACATGCATGTCCTGGATCAGCTGGTGATCCTGTGGACGCATGAAGACCTTGCCGCCCCACATCGAATCGTACTCCATCCCTTCAAGCGCGCTGGCGACTGCAACGACGTCATCCGCCGTCCCGGCTTCCGTGATCGCTTCGCTCAGCATGCCGATGACGTTGAAGATACGGCTCTGGTCGATGTTGCCATCAGGATATTTCGCCTCGAACGCCTGATAGGCGGCGCGCGCTTCGTCGGTGGCGATCGGGTTGATGCCGCCCTGCGAAATCAGGCGGATCCGATCCTTGCCGCTTTCGCCGAAGGCTGCCGTGATGCCCGAACCAGCCGCATAGTAGGTATAGATCGGTCCTTCAAAGCCGTTCTCGATGACGGATTTGCCGAGACCCAGCATGTCGGCGCCCCAGTTGCCCGTGATCACGGCATCCGCACCGGATGCGACGATCTTGCGCGCGTAGGGGGTAAAGTCCTTGACCTTGCCGATCGGGTGCAGCTCGTCACCGACGATTTCCACGTCAGGGCGTTTCTTGCCCAGCATGTCGTTCGCCGCCGCGGCCACGGCCTTGCCGAAGGAATAGTCCTGCCCGATGATATAGACCTTCTTGAGGCTCTCGTCGGCGGCCATCACGTCGGTCAGCGCGTCCATCTTGATGTCCGCGTTGGCGTCGAAACGGAAGTGCCAGAAGTTGCACTTGTCATTGGTCAGCGCCGGATCGACGGCCGCGTAGTTCAGGAACAGGACACGGCTGTCCGGGTTGCGGCGGTTGTGCTTGTCGATCGCTTCGGTCAGCGCGTTCGCCACGCCCGAGGAGTTCCCCTGAGCGATGTAGCGGATGCCCTGGTCAATCGCGACCTGCAACTGGATCAGCGATTCCTTCGGGCTGATCTTGTTGTCGAACGCGACGATTTCCATGTTCGTGCCATCAAGGACGCCGCCCTTCTGGTTGACCATATAGTCGGCAGCGAATTCGAACTGGTGCAGACCATTGGTGCCGGTGCTGGCAAACGGACCCGACAGCGGGTCGATGAACGCGATCTTGATATTCTCGGCAAACGCAGCGCTGGCGCCAACGATGAGTGACAGCGCGGACACCGCGCCAAACTTCGTGATCTTCTTCATTTTAATCCTCCCTAGGACGGCCCCTCGCTGTTTGCGGTTTTTTGGATTTGCGGGCCGTTACGAGAGACTTACATACCACCCCATGAAGTCAAGCACTCACGCGTTAAAAACGCAGGGTTTGCGCGCCCTTGGCACGGCTGAATCGCGGCCCGGCACGCGCAAAACCGCGGATAGTCCGGGCACGCAAAAACCCATCCCATTGATAAAAATCATCAATTCCTGTTCGACACAGGCCGCTGACGCGCGATTTTTACAAAAATGATACTTTCAAAAAATACCGGACACACGCAATTTTCTGACCCTGCATCTGTCCGGCGTCGTTCGTGAGAGGCCCGCGAAACACCGCGCTATTCCGCTCTGCGGAACATGGGCCCGACGCGGATCACGGGGACTCATCGCGCCGAATCCACCAGTGCCGTCCGGCTATTGGCGCAGGCTCAAAGTCTGGGCCGCCTTGATCAGTCGCGGGGCATAGACCGTCTCAAGCTGTTTGGGTTTCACACGGTACGCCGGGCCCCCGACGTTCAGCCCATAAACCCGCGAATCCTGCATCGAGTGGACCGGCACCGCGATGCCGTTCACGTCCGCGCGCCAGTTGCCGTACCCGGTGCAGAACCCCTTTTCGGCATATTCCGCCTGCGTCTGTTCGAACAGGCCGCGGGCCGTGTCTTCCATTTGCGGACTTTCCTCGCGGGCAAAGGCAAACACACGCTCGCGCTGCGCGTCGTTCATGCCCACCAGGATGGCCTTGCCGATGGCGCTGGTGAACACCGGCAGGCGCGATCCGACCCGGATCACCAGCGACACATCTTCGCCCGATGTTTCCGTCACCAGATAGACAACTTCGGTCCGGTGCTGCTCACCCAATGCGACGGTGATGAACGGATTCGGCCCATCGTCACGCAGCGCGCGCATCTCGTGCACCGCCCGCTCGCTGATCTCCATCGACGACAACGCCGCATAGCCCAACTGCAAGACCCCGGAACCAAGCCGGTATGTCCCCACGCGCGCGTCCGCCACAAGGTAATCCAATGCGCACAGCGTATGGGTCAGCCGCGAAATGGTGGCCTTCGGCAGGCCGGTGCGTTCCGAGAAATCGCTGTTGGTCAGCGTGGGTTCATGGCTGCCGAAACACCGCAGGATCTCAAGCCCGCGCGCCAGCGCGGTCACGAAATTGCGGTCCTTGCCGTCAAGGTCCGGATCAAACGACTCCACGCTCATCCTCGCTTCAGGGCATCAAGCCCGTGCTGCGCGAAGACCGGCACATATTGGCCCACCTTCATGGCGCGCTCGGGGTTGGATGCATTGCCGTCCAGCGCACGTTTCAGCACGCCCTGAATGATCCCCGCCATGCGGAAAAAGGTGAAGCCCAGGTAGAAGCCGAAATTGTCGATCCCATCCAGCCCGCGCCGCGCGCAATACTCCGCGATGAACGCCTCGTCCGACGGCAGCCCGAGTGCGGCGCGATCCACGCCGCCCAATCCCCGCCCCTCGGTTCCCGAAGGCATCTGCCACTGCATGATCACTGCGGCCAGATCTGCAAAGGGATGACCGATGGTCGACAGCTCCCAATCCAGCACGGCGCGGCAATCGGTGGTCGTCGCGTCAAAGATCATGTTGTCGATCCGGTAGTCGCCGTGCACCAGCGTGCGCTGGCCGTCATCCTCGGGCTGCTCTGTCTCCAGCGCCTCCATCAGCGCGTCCATCGCCGGGATCTTGTCCGTTTCGGAGGCGCGGTACTGTTTGGACCAGCGGGCAATCTGGCGCTCGAAGTAATTCCCCTGCGGTCCGTAATCACTGAGCCCCACGGCATCGATATCGACCATGTGCAACGCGGCCAGTACGCGGTTCATCTCGGAAATCACGGCGCCCCGGTCCGCGTTCGACAGGCCTGGCATCGTCGGGTCGTTGAAATTGCGACCCGGCACATGGTCCATGATATAGAACATCGACCCGATCACGCTGTCGTCTTCGCACAGCAGATGCACCGGCGCGACCGGGACATCCGTACCGGCCAGCGCCTTTTGAACCCGGTATTCGCGGTCCACCGCATGGGCGGATTTCAACAGCACGCCCGGCGGCTTGCGGCGCAGTACATAGGTATGACCCGGCGTTTTCAGCATGAACGTCGGGTTCGACTGTCCGCCCTGAAACTTGGTCACCTCCATTGGGCCTTCAAAGCCCGGCAGGTGCTCTTTCAGATAGGCGCTGACCGCCGCTTCATCGAGCGTTTGTGTGTCACTCATCGTCCTGTCCCTAACTATAGCTCATCAGCCGTGCGCCCTGAGGCGTGGCATATTGCGGTGTTGCGTTAAATTCATTGAGCGAAAAAAGCGACCCGGAAAACATGAAGCGCGTCATCGCCGCGTTCTTGATCTGCAGGTTCAGGTTCATCATCTGGCGCACCGGCGCGTGCAGTGATGCCGCCGTCATTTGCCCGATCACCCCACCCGAGCTGACCACCAGCACCCGTTTCGCATCGGTATCCACGGCAAAGGCGCGCGCGGCCTCGACCCGCGCGACAAAGGCGTCCCATGTCTCGTAGGGCTCATCGATCTCATTGTCCTGCCAGGCGAACACCGTCTCGCGCAGGGTGCGGAAATGCACCTTGCGGTCGCCCTTGACCAGATCCGGCACCGCCCCCTTGAAACGCTGGTTCAGCAGGTTGCCAAAGTCGTATTCGTTCAGGCCGTCGTGCTCTTCGCGGGCACCGTCGAAACCCATTTCGCTCAGGGTATCTATCTGCCGGTCGAGCGTGCCTGTGATGGTCCGGTCCGGCACCCAGCCCATCGCGCGCAGCCAGTCGCCCGCCGCGCGCGCCTGTTCGCGGCCCAGATCGGACAGGACGTCGTAGTTCTCCTGCCCGAAGGATGCCTGCCCGTGGCGTATGACCAGAAGCTCGGCCACCTACGCGGCCCCCGTGCGATAGCGCGCCCGGATCACGAGAACTCCGCCGCGAGCTTTTTGCCTGCGGCCTCGTATTCCTCGGCCATGCGATCCACGATGGCGGCCGCAGGCCCCACCGATTTCACCGCACCGATGCCCTGCCCCGAGCCCCAGATCGTCTTCCATGCCTTGGGCTTTTCGCGGTCCTGTCCAAAGTTCATCGACGACACGTCCGCTTCGGGCAGGTTGTCGGGGTCCATACCGGCATTCGCCACGGACCCTTTCAGGTAATTGCCCCAGACCCCGGTGAACAGCGAGGAATAGACGATATCCTCGGCGCCGCTTTCGACGATCATGTCCTTGTAGCCCTGCTCGGCGTTCGCCTCGTCCGTCGCGATGAAGGGCGACCCGGTATAGCCCAGATCGGCGCCCATCGCGCGCGCGGCCAGCAGGCTCTGGCCCGTGGCGATCGCCCCGGACAGGGCGACGGGCCCTTCGAACCATTCGCGGATTTCGCGCATCAGCGCAAAGGGCGATTGCTGGCCTGCGTGTCCACCCGCACCGGCCGCGACCGCGACCAGCCCGTCTGCGCCCTTTTCGATCGCCTTGCGGGCGAAGGTGTTGTTGATGATGTCATGCAGCACGATCCCGCCGCAGCTGTGCGCGGCCTCGTTGACCTCGACCCGCGCGCCCAGCGACGTGATCCAGATCGGCACCTCGTGCCGCGCGCAGATCTCTAGGTCGCGATCGAGCCGCCCGTTCGAGCGGTGAACGATCTGGTTGACCGCGTAAGGTGCCGCAGGGCGGTCCGGATTGGCCTGGTTGTGGCGGTCCAGTTCTTCGCGGATCTCGGTCAGCCAGGTGTCCAGCAACGGATGCTCACCCTCGCCCTCGCGCGCGTTGAGCGCCGGAAAGGAGCCGACGATGCCGGCCTTGCACTGGGCGATAACCAGCTTGGGCACGGAAATGATGAACAAGGGCGATGCGATCAACGGAATGCGCAGCCCCTGCAGGGCACGAGGCAGATGGGAATCGTCGCGGGGCATGGGGCCTCCTGTGGTCATGTTGACGGTGAGGCGGGTTGTGAACCCGCCTCTCTTGTTTGCAAAGCGCAAGGGTCAGAGGACTTCGAAAAGGCCTGCGGCACCCATGCCGCCGCCCACACACATAGTGCAGACGACATATTTTGCACCACGCCGCTTGCCTTCGATCAGGGCGTGACCGACCATCCGTGCGCCGGACATGCCATAGGGGTGGCCGATGGAAATCGCCCCACCGTTCACGTTCAGCAGCTCATCCGGGATGCCCAGCACGTCACGCGACTGGATCACCTGCACGGCAAAGGCCTCGTTCAGCTCCCACAGGCCGATGTCATCAATCGTCAGCCCATGAGCCTTGAGCAGTGGCGGCACGGCATAGATCGGGCCGATGCCCATCTCGTCAGGCTCACACCCCGCGGCCATCACGCCGACATAGCGGCCCAGCGGCTGCAGGCCCATCTGTTCGGCCTTCTTGGCCTCCATCACCACGGTCGCCGAGGCACCATCGCTCAGCTGCGAGGCGTTGCCGGCCGTGATGTATTTACCTTCCTTGATGACCAGCCCGTCCTTGAACACCGGCTGCAACCCCGCAAGGCTTTCCTTGGAGGTGCCGGGACGGTTGCCCTCGTCCTTGGCCAGCGTCACTTCGTGTTCGCTGATCTCCTTGGTTTCCTTGTTCTGCACCATCATCATCGAGGTCATGGGAACGATCTCGTCGTCGAACTTGCCCGCTTCCTGTGCGGCGTGGGTGCGGTCCTGGCTGCGTGCGGCGTATTCGTCCTGCCGCTCGCGGCTGACGTTATAGCGCGCGGCGACGGTCTCGGCTGTTTCCAGCATGGACATGTAGATCGCGGGCTTGTGTTCCTTCAGCCAGGCATCGGCCTTGACCCGCATTTCGGGCGTCTGCACCATCGAGATGCTTTCCACACCGCCGCCCACGACCACGTCCATTCCGTCCGTGATGACCTGCTTGGCCGCCGTCGCGATTGCCATCATGCCCGACGCGCACTGCCGGTCCAGCGACATACCGCCCACCGTCACCGGCAGACCCGCGCGGATCGCCGCCTGGCGCGCGATGTTGCCCGCCGAATGCCCCTGCTGAAGCGCCGCGCCGATGACGCAGTCCTGGATCTCGGCGGGATCGACGCCCGCGCGCTTGACCGCCTCGGCGATGGCGTGGCCTGCCAGCGCCTGCGGCGTGGTGTTGTTGAAGGCGCCGCGATAGGCTTTGCCGATCGGCGTCCGGGCCGTTGATACGATTACTGCGTCACGCATGATTAGTCTCCTTGGGTTACCAGTCGAGCTTGAGGCCAGCGGCCTGTGCTGCACTGAGAGCGTATTTCTTGGTCTGGCCGAAGGCATCGCCCAGTTGTTGTTGACCCTGAGGGTCGCGAATGTCGTCGATGCGCGCCGCCACCGTTTCGGGCGTGTTGTCCGCGCCCGTCAACGTGATGCCCTGCGTCTCGTAGATGCGGGTTTCGGCAAAGCTGCCGGCACCGGCGCCCAGGATCATCTGGCTCGGGGCGTCCTCGCTTACCAGGTACAAAAGCCCCGGTGTGATCGTTTCGGGCGCCAGCAGCGCCTCCGCCTCGGCGGGCAGCAGATCGGCGGTCATCCGGGTGGCCGCCGTCGGTGCCAGCGTGTTGACGCGGATGTTGTCGCGCGCCCCTTCCATGTGCAGCACATTCATCAGCCCCAGCATCGCAGCCTTTGCCGCGCCATAGTTCGACTGTCCGAAGTTGCCGTAAAGCCCCGACGCCGAGGACGTCAGCACCACGCGCCCGTATTTCTGCGCCCGCATGATCGGCCAGCAGGCGTGGGTGACATTGGCCGAGCCGATCAGATGCACATCGACGACCTTGCGAAAGGCCGACATCTCCATCTTGGCGAATGTCTTGTCCATCAGGATGCCCGCGTTGTTGACGCAGATGTCGATGCGGCCCCAGGCGTCCATCGCCTGCGCGACCATATCCTTTACCGCTTCTTCGTCCGACACGTCGGCACCGTGGCTCATCGCCTCGCCACCCATCGCCGTGATCTCGGCCACCACGGCCTTTGCGGCCTCGGAGGATTGCCATGTCCCGTCGCGGGACACGCCGAGGTCGTTCACCACGACCTTCGCGCCACGCGCGGCGAGCCCCAGCGCATGGCTGCGTCCCAGACCCACACCGGCGCCCGTGACAATTGCGACTTTTCCGTCAAACCGTATCTCGTCCATCAGTGCAGCGCCTGTTCAAAAATGTTTGGTCCCGACATCACGTTGATACCGCCCGACACCGGGATCACAGCCCCGGTCACATAAGCACCACCGCGCCCGCAAAGAAACAACATGCAGCCGCCGATGTCCTCATCGCGCCCGACCCGGCCCAGTGGCACGTCCTTGCCGACCTTGTCGCGCGTGTCCTCGTCATGGGTGGCGAAGGCTGTCATCCGGCTTACGAAGGGTCCGGGCGCCAGCGCGTTCACGGTGATCGCATCGCCTGCAAGCTCCTTGGCGAGGATCTTGCTCAGGTGAATGACGGCGGCCTTGGACGCGGAATAACTGTAGGCGCCATCGCCCATTTCACGCTCGCCCATGACCGAGCCCACATTGACCACCCGCGCCGGATCGTCGAGCGTGCCAGAGGCGCGCAGCATCGGCAACAGCTTTTGCGTAAGGTCGAACACGCCCGCGACATTGACGTTCATCACCTTTTCCCAGGCTTTGAACGGAAATTCCCCCAACGGCGCGCCCCAGGTGATGCCCGCATTGTTCATCAGGATGTCCAGCGTCTGCGTGCGTGCCTGCACCTCTGCCACCAGAGCATCGACACCGGCCTCGGTGCCGACATCGCCGGCGAAACCGATCGCCTTGCCGGAAGCGCCGAGCGCGTTCAGCTCTGCTGCCACCGCTTCGCAGGCGTCGCCCTTGCGGCTGGCCAACAGCACCGTGGCGCCCGCGCGGATCAGCGCCTCGGCGGCCATGCGCCCGATGCCCGTGGCCCCGCCGGTGACCAGCGCGGTCTTGCCCTCAAGACCGAACAATGTCTGAATATCCATCAAAATCCCCTCAATGCCGCGACTTTTTCGGCGTGGTAGCTGTAATCACCCAGCCACTCCGCACCGACGCGCGCGCGTTTCATGTAAAAGCCCATGTCATAGTCGTCGGTCATCCCGATGCCGCCATGCATCTGCACACCTTCCTGCACCGCCAGCGTCGCCGTCTGCGTCGCCCGCGCCTTGGCCAGCGACACCGCCAGCTCCGCATTGTCGGGGTCGCTGTCGAGCATCCGGCCCGCGTTCAGGATCGCGCTCGCGGTGACTTCGGTCTCGCACCACAGATGCGCGGCGCGGTGCTGAAGCGCCTGAAAGCGCCCGATTTCGACACCGAACTGCTTGCGCTCCTTGAGATAACCTACGGTCATCCCGAAGGCGCCCGCGGCAAGGCCCGTCATCTCGGCCGCCAGCGCCGCCTGCCCCGCCTGCAAGGCAGGCTTGAGCACGGACATGGCGCTGTCGACCTGGCCCAGAACATCCTCGCCCGTGGCCTCGACGCTGTCAAATGAGATCCGCGCCGCGTCGCGCGCGTCGATCATGTTGGATTTGTTGCGCGTCACACCGGCCCGGTCGGCGGGGATGTCGAACAGGGTCAGGCCATCGGCGGTGCGTGCCAGCACCAGCAGACGGTCGGCCATCGCGCCATCCACCACAAAGGTCTTATTACCGCTCAGCCGGAACCCGTTGCCATCCACCACGGCCTCCATCGCGGTGCCGTCGGGGTCATGCTTGATTCCCTCGTCCACCGCCAGCGCATACGTCAGATCGCCGCTTGCGATGCGCCCCAGCGCGGCCATCGCACGGTCGTCGCCCACCTGCCGCAGCGCGGTGGCCGCGATCACGGCGCTCGACAGGAACGGGGACGCAACCAGCGTCTTTCCCATCTCCTGCGCCAGTACATTCGCCGCGGCAAACCCCATGTCCGATCCGCCCGCCTCTTCGGGGACCAGCACACCGGCCCAGCCCATCTGCGCCATCTCTTTCCACAGCGCGGCATCGTGGGTCTGGCCCGCATCGCGCAGCTTGCGAAAGGCCGACACCGGTGCCGCCCCATCGAGGAACCCGCGCGCCATGTCGCCCAGCATCGTTTCTTCTTCGGTCAATACAAGCTTGCTCATGCCGGCAACCCCAACACACGGCGCGACACGATGCTCAGCATCACCTCGCTCGTGCCCCCTTCAATTGAATTCGCCTTGGTGCGCAGCCAGTCGCCCGCGCGGTTGCCCAACGGCCCGTCCCACTCCAGCGCGTCCGAGCCGCCCGCGCTCATCATCAGCTCATTACGCTGTTTGTTCAGCTCGGTGCCCATGTATTTCAACATCGCCGACGCGTCGCCCGCGCCCTGCCCTGCCTCGGCCTGGTCCTTGTAGCGCTCCAGCGTCAGGCCGATGGCCAACGTGTCGATCTCGCAGCGCATCGCGTCCGCGCGCAGCGTCGCATCGCTCAGCCCGTCCATGGTTTCGGCCAGCACCGCACCCAGTGCGCGACCGCCGCCCGTGACGCCACCACCCCCGCCCGAGATCATCTCGCGTTCGTGGGTCAGCAGATATTTCGCCACGTCCCAGCCGCGGTTCTCGGTGCCGACGATCCGGTGCTTGGGCACCTTCACATCGGTAAAGAACGTCTCGCAGAACGGAGAGATGCCCGAGATCATGCGGATGGGCCGCGTCTCGACTCCGGGGTCGTCCATGTCGATCAGCAGGAACGAGATGCCCTTGTGCTTGGGCGCTTCGCGGTCCGTGCGCACCAGCGCAAAGATCTGGTCGGCCTTGTCGGCATAGGAGGTCCAGATCTTCTGACCGTTCACCAGCCAGTGATCGCCCTTGTCCTCGCCACGGGTCTGCACATTTGCCAGATCCGATCCCGCGTTCGGCTCGGAATAGCCCTGGCACCAGCGGACCTCGCCGCGCGCGATGGGCGGCAGGTATTCCAGCTTTTGCTCGTGGCTGCCGAAATGCAGCAGGGCGGGCCCGAGCATCCAGATGCCGAAGCTTTGCAGCGGGGTGCGCGCATTGATGCGCGCCATCTCGGAGTGAAAGATCTTTTCCTGATCCCGGTTCAGCCCCGCGCCGCCGTAGGCTTCGGGCCATGTCGGCACGGTGTATCCCTTGGCGGCGCAGCGCTCCAGCCACTGCTTTTGCGCGTCCGAGGTAAAGACCCAGTTCTTGCCTCCCCAGCAGATGCTGCCCTCTGTTCCGCCGCCGTCACGCATTTCTTCGGGGCAATTCGCCTCCAACCACGCGCGCAGCTCCGCGCGAAAATCCTCTGCTGATTGAACGTCAGCCATCCGATACTCCTCCCGTTGAAACGCTGCGGCCTCTTGCGGGCCACCATTCCGCACAGCAGAATTGCATTTCGAAATTCGATTGACAAGCATGAGTTGCGCTGACCCTACTGCAGGCCAAATGACGTGGAGGAGACACCCGATGAAAGCGATGCTAAGCGTTGAGCCAGGCGGCCCGGAGACACTCAAGCTCACCGAGATGGAGATGCCGGAGCCGGGCAAGAAGCAGGTGCGGATCAGGGTCCGCGCGGCCGGGCTCAACTTTCCCGATACGCTGATTATCAAGGACATGTACCAGATGAAGCCACCGCGCCCCTTCGCGCCGGGCGGCGAGGTCGCGGGCGAAATCGACGCCCTGGGCGAGGATGTCGAGGGCCTGAGTGTCGGCGACCGCGTGCTGGCGATGACCGGCTTCGGCGGCTTTGCGACTCACCTGTGCGTGGACGCCGCACGGGTCATGAAGATCCCCGACGCGATGCCATTTGACGAAGCGTCATGTCTGGTACTGACCTACGGCACCTCGCATCACGCGCTGAAAAACCGGGCCGAAATCCAGCCCGGCGAATCGCTGTTGATCCTTGGTGCGGCGGGCGGCGTGGGCGCTGCGGCCATCGAGCTGGGCAAGGCGGCTGGCGCGCGTGTCATCGCGGCGGTGTCGTCAGAGGAAAAGGCGCAGTTCTGCCGTGATCTGGGCGCGGATGAGACGATCATCTACACCCGCGACATGGACGACCGTGCCGCCCAGAAAGAGTTCTCGGCCAAGATCAAGGAGCTTGCGGGCGGCGACGGTGTGGATGTGGTCTATGACGCGGTGGGCGGGCCCTATGCCGAACCCGCCGTGCGCGCGTTGGCGTGGAAGGGGCGTTTCCTCGTGGTCGGCTTCCCGGCGGGCATTCCCAAGATCCCGCTGAACCTGACACTGCTGAAGGGCTGCCAGATCGTCGGCGTGTTCTGGGGCGCGCATACCCTGCGCGAGCCGCAGGCACATGCCGA
>JBFFQZ010000050.1:0-13169 GCA_041573235.1 Sulfitobacter sp.
TCGATGCGGGCGGTGACACGCCCGAACCACGGGTGACACGGGAATTCGACGCCGCCGACATCTCGGATCAGCCCTTTGGCTGGAATTTTCCCAACTGGCTGTTGCTGCGCGCCCTGACGGAACGGCTGACGGCGCTTGAAACCGTGGATTTCCGGCCCGGTGTGGCGACCACGCGGCTGTTCACGCGGACGGACAGCGCCAAGGTGACGCTGAGCGATGGCGCGCGCATCAGCGCGCGGCTGGTGATCGCGGCGGACGGGCGTGGGTCGTTCATCCGGCAGGCCGCCGGGATCGGCGTGCATACGCAGCGCTATGGGCAGAAGGCGCTGGTGTTTGCCGCCACTCATCCGGTCCCACATCAGAACGTCTCGACGGAAATTCACAGGACCGGAGGTCCCTTCACGCTGGTGCCCCTGCCCGACCGTGACGGGCTACCCTGTTCGGCTGTTGTCTGGATGGACGACGGGCGTCTCGCACAGGAGCGAATGGAGATGGACGTGGCCGCGTTCGAGGAAGCGGCCACGATCAGGTCCTGCCACCACTTCGGGCCGCTGACGCTAGTCAGCGCGCGACAAGCCTGGCCGATCATCAGCCAACACGCCGACCGGCTGAGCGCCGAGCGGGTGGCGCTGATCGCGGAGGCTGCGCATGTGATCCCGCCCATCGGGGCGCAGGGGCTGAACATGTCGCTGGCCGATATCGCGACGCTGCTGGATCTTGCCGAGGCCCGGCGCGAGGGTCTGGGGGACCTCACGATGCTGGATGCCTACCACCGGGCGCGCTATGGCGATGTGACGCTGCGGGTGCGGGGTATTGATCTGCTCAACCGCGCAAGCCAGGCCAGCAGCCCACTTGCACGCGATGCCCGCGCGGCGGGTCTGAACGCGCTTTATTCGGCGGCACCGGTGCGAAAAATGCTGATGCAGATGGGGCTGGGCATGCGCCAGCACTAACTGCTGCGCCGAACGACCCGAAGGTCGCCAGAGCGAAGCGTTGCGCCCCGCGTCAGGCCGCGTCATCATCCTTTTGCGCTTCGGCTTCAATGGCTGCCGCGCGCGCCTCGACCTGTTCGACGATATGCTCGATCATCTGGCCATTATCCAGCTTGTGGCTCTGCTTGCCCGCAAGGTAGACCATGCCCGACCCGGCCCCGCCGCCGGTGAAACCGATGTCGGTCATCAATGCCTCACCGGGTCCGTTGACCACGCAGCCGATGATGCTGAGACTCATCGGCGTCTTGATGTGTTCCAGCCGTTTCTCCAGCGCCTCCACCGTCTTGATCACGTCAAAGCCCTGCCGGGCGCAAGACGGGCAGGAGATGATGTTGACGCCCCGGTGGCGCAGACCGAGCGATTTCAGGATCTCGTACCCGACCTTGACCTCTTCCACCGGATCGGCAGAAAGCGAAACGCGGATCGTGTCACCGATGCCCATCCACAGAAGATTTCCCAGACCGATGGCCGATTTGATCGTGCCCGAGGTCAGCCCGCCCGCTTCGGTGATCCCGAGGTGGATGGGCGCGTCGGTCTGTTCGGCGAGCTGCTGATAGGCGGCGGCAGCCATGAAGACATCGGACGCCTTGCAGCTGATCTTGAACTCGTGAAAATCGTTGTCTTGCAGGATCTTGATGTGATCCATTCCGCTTTCGACCATGGCGTCGGGGCACGGTTCGCCGTATTTTTCCAGCAGGTGCTTTTCAAGCGAACCTGCGTTCACTCCGATCCGGATGGAACAATTGTTGTCGCGCGCGGCCTTGATGACCTCCTTGACGCGCTTTTCATCGCCGATGTTCCCCGGATTGATGCGCAGGCAGGCGGCCCCGGCCTCGGCCGCCTCGATCCCGCGTTTGTAGTGAAAGTGGATGTCGGCCACGATCGGCACCGGGCTTTGGCGCACGATCTCCTTAAGCGCGGCCGAGCTGTCCTGATCGGGGACCGAGATCCGCACGATGTCGACGCCCGCATCCGCAGCCGCCTGGACCTGTGCGAGCGTCGCCTTCACATCCGGCGTCAGCGTGTTGGTCATGGTCTGGACCGTGATCGGCGCATCGCCCCCCACGGGGACGTTGCCCACCATGATCTGGCGCGATTTCCGGCGGTAGATGTTGCGCCAAGGGCGGATGTGATTGAGCGACATGTCAACCTCAATGAACAGTTCGGACCCCCTCTACCTATTCAAGCAAGGGCAGCGCTGCAACGGAAAGCTGGGTACGGTGCGACGATTAGACAGGGGCGAATTCGGATGCGGTGATCAGGTGTTACTGATCTTCGGCGCCCTGCCCGGCCACGGCGCGCAGTTCGGCCACGAGGGTCTCCAGCGCGCTGTCCTCGCCCGGCACGGCCGCCTCATAGAGTTCGGCCAACGCCTGTTGTTGCAGCGGCACATTCGAGGTGACGCTGCCGCGACTGCCGACGGGCCCGTAGAATTCGCCGTTCATTGCAAAATAGACGGCGCCGCTTTGCCCGGTGCGCAGGACCGGCGGCTCTTCGAGGGCGGGCACTTCGAAGGTGTCGCCCTTCTTCATCACGTTCTCATAGAGGCTCGTGCCGTCTGCGGCCGTGATGCGCACCCACGTCTCGCCGGTGGCGACGACCTGAAGCGCCGGCGCAGGACCCTCGACGACCTGAGGCACGTTCAGCCCCCCGCCCGAGCGGTCATTGATCGGCTGTGAAACGGCGTTGTCGGTACCGGCGACCATGAACGGTACTGCCTCTTCAGGCTGTACCGGGACACTTGGCGATGTGAACAAGCCGCCCGCGCGCGGATCGAGCGTCGCGATTGGCGCATCGCGCGCCACCAGCACGGGCACGTCCAGCGCGGCAGGGCGGTAAAGCCGGTCCAGCGCCTCGACCCGAGGGGTGTCGTCCAGCCCGGCGGGCGCGGAAACATCCGCGTCGCCCATCGCGGTCACCAACGCGCCCTGCAATGGATCAAGGTCGGAAAGCACCACGGGGGTCTGGTCCACGGGCGACACCTGAACCCGCTGCACTTCTTTCAGAACCGTCCAGCCACCAAAGCTGATCGCGCCGATCAGGGCCAGCAAGACGATCGAAGAGCCGATCGCGCTGGGTTCGATCCGCGACATGATGCTGTCACCACCGGGCGCGAAAGGCATGGCCGGGCGGGCAAAGATATCATGGTCGGAATGACGGCTCAGCCGGTCTTCGCGGCTGGACTTCTTGACCACGGACGCTTCGGCAGACATCCCGTGCGCCACCGAAAAGCCGCTTTCGGTGCAGAAGGTGCTGAACGCCTCGTCCGGATCCATCCCCAGATATCGCGCATAGGAACGCACATAACCGGCGATGAAACCGGGCGTATCGAATGCATCGGGGTCTGCGTTTTCGATGGCTGCAATATAGGAGGCCTTGATCCGAAGCTCACGCTGCACGTCGAGAAGGGATTTGCCAAGGGTTGCACGTTCGCCGCGCATGATATCGCCAAGCCTGAGCTCATACGCGTCAAAACCTGTCGGTTCGACGGTGTCTTCCCCGACGGTTTTGGATGCCCAACGCCCAATCATACCAACGCCCCAGCTCGATTTATGCCCTCAGACCCTTGAACGAACCGTTGCAGCTCGATTCGTCCTGACTCTTTGTTGAGCCATCCTTAGCATAAAGCAAACGCATTAGCGAGAAATTGAGAGTTATCCCGCTTGCTCGGCACGATTCAGCGCACAATGCGCCCAAAGTCCGTCCATTGCATGCACCAGCGCATCCATTTCACGGGGACCGTGAACCGGCGATGGGGTAAAGCGAAGCCGCTCGGTGCCGCGCGGCACCGTCGGGAAGTTGATCGGCTGGACGTATATGCCGTGATTTTCAAGCAGCATGTCCGAAAGGATCTTGGTATGGACCGGATCCCCAACGATCACCGGAACGATATGGCTTCCGTGATCGATGATCGGCAGCCCCAGCCCTTTGAGCCGCAGCTTGAGGGCTGCGGCCTGTTCCTGATGCTGTGCGCGCAATTCGGGCGCGGTTTTGAGATATGCAACCGATGCGGCGGCTCCCGCGGCGACCGCTGGCGGCAACGATGTCGTAAAGATGAAACCCGGCGCATAGGAGCGGATCGCGTCACACATCTTTTCGGATGCTGCGATGTAGCCGCCCATCACGCCATAGGCCTTTGCCAATGTGCCGTTGATGATGTCGAGCCGGTGCATGAGCCGGTCGCGTTCGGCAACCCCTGCCCCGCGGGGGCCGTACATGCCGACGGCATGCACTTCGTCGATATAGGTCAACGCGCCGAATTCATCCGCCAGATCGCAGATTTCCTCGATCGGGCCAAAATCGCCATCCATCGAATAGATCGACTCGAACGCAATCACCTTGGGCGCGTCGGCGTCATCCGCCTCAAGCAGCTCACGCAGATGCGCCAGATCATTGTGGCGGAAGATGCGCTTCGCTCCGCCATTGCGCCGCACCCCCTCGATCATGGACGCATGGTTGAGCGCATCGGAATAGATGATAAGCCCGGGAAACAGTTTCGGCAGCGTCGACAGCGTCGCATCATTCGCGATGTAGGCCGATGTGAACAGCAGCGCCGCTTCCTTGCCGTGCAGATCGGCCAGTTCGGCCTCGAGACGCTTGTGGTAGACGGTCGTGCCCGAAATGTTGCGCGTCCCGCCAGAGCCCGCGCCCGCCGCCTCGATCGCCTCATGCATGGCCGCGCGCACGACCTCGTGCTGGCCCATCCCGAGGTAGTCGTTGCCGCACCAAACGGTGATGTCCTGTTCGGAGCCATCGGGCTTTGTCCAGACCGCGTGCGGGAAGTGGCCATTGCGACGCTCGATGTCGATGAACGTACGATACCGGCCTTCGTCATGCAGCCGTTCAAGCGCCTGATCAAGCTTTTCCGAATAAGTCATACGCGTCTCCGTCCTTCGGGGCGCCACGCCGATGACCCCTTTTATGATGTGGACGGATATAGAATGGAGCCCGCCGCATCAATACACAATGCCGCGCAGAGTGTCGCAGGCAGCGTTTCGCATCGCAAACCCAGACCACTGGACACCTCCGCGCGGCCTGTTAGGTTCTGCGCAGATACCCCTCACAGGAGCCTCCTGCCATGTCCCTTGACGCCGTTCTTGCCCATATCGACGATGATCTGCCTGCCGCCACAGAGCGGCTTCTGGACTTGCTCAGGATCAAGTCGATCTCGACCGATCCCGCGTATAAGGACGACTGCCAGGAGGCGGCCGACTGGCTGGTGCGCGACCTGCAAAGCCTTGGGATAGATGCAGAAAAACGCCCCACACCCGGCCATCCGATGGTTGTGGGCCATGCAGGCCCCGAAGACGGAAAGCCGCATCTTCTGTTCTACGGACATTATGATGTGCAGCCCGTTGATCCGCTGAACCTGTGGCACCGCGACCCGTTTGACCCCGAGGTGCAGCAGACGAACGCGGGTCCGGTGATCCGGGGTCGCGGGGCGGCGGATGACAAGGGGCAATTGATGACTTTTGTCGAGGCCCTGCGCGCGTGGAAAAATGTCGAAGGGGACTGGCCCTGCCGGATCACCTTCTTTTTCGAGGGCGAGGAAGAATCAGGATCACCGTCGCTGGTGCCGTTCATGAAGGAAAATGCCGCGGAACTGCGGGCCGATTTCGCGATGATCTGCGACACCGGCATGTTCGAAAGCCGTACGCCCGCGATTACCACCATGCTGCGGGGGCTTCTGGGCGAAGAACTGACCATCATCGGCCCTTCCAAAGATCTGCATTCGGGAATGTTCGGCGGCATCGCGATGAACCCGATCCGCGTCCTGTCGCGCATCATCGCATCGCTGCATGACGATCAGGGCCGCATCACCATCCCCGGTTTCTACGATGGCGTGCCCGAGCTCAGCGATGAGTTGGAGGCGCAGTGGCAGGGGCTGAACTTTGACCACACGAAATTCCTGGGCGACGTCGGCCTGTCGGCGCCCGCGGGCGAACAGGACCGCACCCCGCTCGAGATGATCTGGTCCCGGCCCACCTGCGAGGTGAACGGCATCGGCGGAGGCTATCAGGGCGACGGGTTCAAGACGGTGCTGCCTTCCGAGGCGAGCGCGAAGATTTCCTTTCGCCTGGTCGGCGATCAGGATCCCCTGGAAATCCGCAGGAACTTCCGCAAGATGGTCGAGGACATGCTGCCGCCTGATTGTTCTGTTGCATGGCAGGACCACGGGGCGAGCCGCGCATCAGGCACGGCCACGGACGACCCCACGTTCGCCGCGGCCCTGAAGGCGCTCAGCGACGAATGGCAGGTGCCCGCGGCCTATATCGGCTGTGGCGGCTCGATCCCGATCGCGGGGCATTTCCAGCAGATCCTGAACACCACGCCCGTGCTCATCGGCTTTGGCAAGGATGACGACCAGATCCATTCACCGAACGAGAAATACGACATGGAGAGCTTTCACAAAGGGATCCGTTCCTGGGCCCGGATTCTTGCCGCGATCACCTGATCGCGGCCTCAGCCCCCCCGGCTTGCCCGCAGCGATGCCATGCCTTCGCAAAGTCCGCACCTCGCTGAGCGAAACACTGTAAGGTGCAGCTATCGCTGCACCCCCGTCAGACAACCTGATCGACGACCGCTTTCAACCGCGCAAGCGTCGCGTCCGTATCGTAAAGCTTATCAAGACCGAAAAGCCCCAACCTGAAGGTCGAGAACCCTTCGGGCTCCCCGACCTGAAGGGGCACACCGGCCGCGATCTGCATGCCTTTCTCCATGAAAGCCTTGCCGCTCTTGATGTCCGGATCATCGGTATAGCACACGACAACGCCCGGCGCGCCAAAGCCGTCGGCGGCGACTGACACCACGCCTTTTTCCTTCATCATCGCGCGCACACCATCGCCCAACCGCCACTGCGCCTCCTTGAGGCGTTCAAAGCCGTATTCCTTCGTTTCAAGCATCGTGTCCCGAAACCCGCGCAGCGCATCCGTGGGCATGGTCGCATGATACGCGTGGCCGCCGTCCAGATAGGCCTTCATGATGTTGCGCCATTTCGCCAGATCCAGCGCAAAGCTGTCCGACTGCGTTTCAGCCAACAGCGCCTCGGCACGCTCGGACATCATCACCAGACCCGCGGAAGGCGACGCCGACCACCCTTTCTGCGGCGCAGAGATCAGCACATCCACACCCAGGCTGCGCATGTCCACCCAGACACAACCCGACGCGATGCAGTCCAGCACCATCAAGGCGCCGACCTCATGGGCAGCATGCGCCATGGCGGAAATGTAGTCATCAGGCAGGATCACACCAGCCGACGTCTCGACGTGTGGCGCAAAGACGACCTGCGGTTTCTGGTCGCGGATCGCGGCCACCACGTCCTCGATAGGGGCGGGCGCAAAGGGGGCGGGCGTTGCATTGCCCTGCGGTCGGGCCCGGATCACCGTCGTCTTTGCCGTCAGCCCACCGGTTTCGATGATCTGGCTCCAGCGGAAGGAGAACCATCCGTTGCGCACCACCAGAACCTCACGACCACGGGCAAACTGGCGCGCCACGGCTTCCATTCCGAAGGTGCCGCCGCCGGGAACAATCGCACAAGCATCCGCGTCATAGACCTCACACAACATCGCATGGATGTCGCGCATCACCTGCTGGAACGTAGCGCTCATCGAATTCAACGAGCGGTCGGTAAACACCACCGAAAACTCCTCAAGCCCCTCGGGGTCGACCGTATCAAGCAGTGCCATGAAATATCCTCCGGTTGTCGTCCTTTCCTGAATACGAGGCCCGCTCGACCTTGGCAAAGTCAAATTGACCGCCGCACCGACGCTGAAGTGTTAACAAATGGGAAATCTTGCCCCAATCTGCCTTATTGCTGCCTTAATTTGCCGCAATACTGACACAAATGCGAAAAGCATTTCGTACGGGCAACGTCAAAAGACACCCAAGGCAGGCACATGGCAGAAACAACCCTTTTGCTGAACGGCTTCAGCATCATCGGCGATCCTCAAACCAATTCAAGCGCCAACGCGGGCGGTCATCTGCTGGTGCACGATGGCGCGTCTGTTTTCGAGTCCGATGACATCGTCGTTTTCACCGTGACCAATGTGACCGAAGACGGAGTGCTCACCGGAGAATCCGTCATCACGGGTATCACCGTGTATGACAACGCCACCGACTATTACTACGAGACCCCACTTTACAGCTATTCCGGAACGGCCGATGTCGACATGGGCCGCAACACGATGGGCGACCGCTATCTGGAATTCGATGCCAGCGGATTGACCTCGACGGACGCCGATGCGCCGACGCTGGACCAGATGGCAATGGTGGCCGGTGTGGACATCCTTGGCACGCTGGCGGCCACGAACGGGCCTCTCAAGGTGCCAACCAACGAGGATATCGACGTTGATGGCGATGGGGTGATCTCGGCCGGGGAAGCCGCCGATGCGTCGTTTTCCTCGGATCTCAACCTGCTTGCGTCGATCTGTTTCGCCAAGGGCACGCTTATCGAAACGCCGGACGGACCCCGCTTCATCGAGACGCTGCATGTCGGTGACATGGTCACAACGCTGGACCACGGAGCGCAGCCGATCCGCTGGATCGGCGGGCAAGCGGTTGCGGGCGTGGGGCCCAACGCGCCGGTGCACATCGCGGCGGGTGCTCTGGGCAACATCCGCCCGCTGGTGGTGTCGCAAAACCACCGCATGTTGGTCACCGGAACCGACGCGGAACTGCTATTTGGTCAACGCGAGGTGCTTGTCGCGGCAAAGCATCTGGTCAACGGCAAAAGCATCAGGGTCGTCCCCTGCGCCAGCGTGAGCTATCACCATTTTCTCTGCGACGGGCATCAGATCGTGTTTGCCGAGGGCTGCCCCGCCGAAAGCCTTTATCCGGGCGCGCAGACATTGGACATGGTGGACCCTGACGCACGGGACGAAATTCTGGCACTGTTTCCAAAGCTCGCCCTGGCGCAAAGCGACATGCCCATGTCGCGCTACGCCTTGTGCAGTTACGAAGCAGCCGCACTGAGGCAGGTGGCCTGAAAGCCCACCTTACAGGGGGCCGGCCAACCGCTCCTCGCTCAGCAGAACATTCGCCTCGACCTCCCCTGCCCCGGGCAGCGTCATGATGCGGCGCCGCAGGACACGTTCAAAGTCCGGAAGGTCGCGCGCCACAACCCGCAGCCGGTAATCATACATCCCCAGCACATGCTCCACCGTCTGCACCTCGGGGATCGCGGTCACCGCCCGCTCGAAGTCCTCCAGCGACACGCGCCCCTTGGTGGCCAGCTTGACCCCCAGAAACACGGTCACCCCGAACCCCAGCTTTTCCGCATCGAGCCGCAGGCGCCGCCCCCGCAGCACACCCGCTTCTTCCAACCGCCGGATCCGCCGCCACGTCGCGGGCTGGCTCAGCCCCAGCCGCCGTCCCAGCGCACCCGCACTCTGCGTGGCATCGCGCACCAGACGCCGGATCAGCGCACGGTCGATCTCGTCTATCTCGATCACAGCGGCAGCCCCTGTTCCTGCTTGATCCGGGCCACATGCATCAGCGCCTCGATGTCGGCAATATGCGGCAGCGTCAGGATGCGGCTGCGGTAGATCTGTTGATAATGCCCCATGTCGCGCGCGATGATCGACAGGCGCACGTCCACCCGCCCCAGGAACGTCTGCAATTCGATCACCTCCGGCACCCGCCTGGCCTCGACCATGAAGGCGTCAAACGCATTGCCCTGCGTCTTGTCCAGGGTGATGCGCAACGACACCTCGACCGCATAGCCAAGCGCGGCCCAGTCGATCACCGCGGCCACGCCCTTCACCACGCCCAGTTCCTGAAGCCGCGCAATCCGCCGGGTCAGCCGCCCGGACGTCATCCCGACCCGCTCGGCAAGCTCCCCCTGACTGAGGCTCGGCTCTGCCTGCCAATAGCGCAACACCCGGCGATCCATGTCATCAAGCATGATTTCTCCATTTTCACGTCACATGACGCATTACCACGTTCATTTCGGCAAATAAACTCATGCAATGATCATGGCACTACGCCGCAAACTCCCTATGGTGCGCCCATATCTAACCAAAAGGAAAAGACAATGCGCGTTTACTATGACCGTGACTGTGATGTGAACCTCATCAAGGATGCCAAAGTGGCGATCCTCGGCTATGGCTCGCAGGGCCACGCCCATGCCCTCAACCTGCGCGATTCCGGCGCCAAGAACCTCGTCGTCGCGCTCCGCGAAGGCTCCCCCTCCGCAGCCAAGGCCGAAGGCGAGGGCCTCAAGGTCATGGGCATCGCGGAAGCGGCCGCATGGGCCGATGTGATCATGTTCACCATGCCCGACGAACTGCAGGCCGAAACCTACAAGAAATACGTCCACGACAACATCCGTGAAGGCGCCGCGATCGCGTTTGCCCACGGCCTGAACGTGCACTTCGGCCTGATCGAACCCAAGCCCGGCATCGACGTCATCATGATGGCGCCCAAGGGCCCCGGCCACACCGTGCGCGGCGAATACACCAAGGGCGGCGGCGTGCCCTGCCTGGTGGCCGTGCATGAAAACGCATCCGGCAAGGCGCTCGAGATTGGCCTCAGCTACTGTTCCGCCATCGGCGGCGGCCGTTCGGGCATCATCGAAACCAACTTCCGCGAAGAATGCGAAACCGACCTCTTCGGCGAGCAGGCAGTGCTCTGCGGCGGCCTCGTCGAACTGATCCGCATGGGCTTCGAGACACTGGTCGAAGCGGGCTATGCGCCCGAAATGGCCTATTTCGAATGCCTGCACGAGGTGAAGCTGATCGTGGACCTGATCTACGAAGGCGGCATCGCCAACATGAACTACTCGATCTCCAACACGGCCGAATACGGCGAGTATGTCTCCGGTCCACGCGTGCTTCCCTACGACGAGACAAAGGCCCGGATGAAAGCCATCCTGACCGACATCCAGACCGGCAAGTTCGTGCGTGACTTCATGCAGGAAAACGCCGTGGGTCAGCCGTTCTTCAAAGGCACCCGCCGGATCAACGACGAGCACCAGATCGAAGCCACCGGCGAAACCCTGCGCGGCATGATGCCGTGGATTTCGGCAGGCAAGATGGTCGACAAGTCGAAGAACTGATCGCACGGCTGCGGCCTGCGACCACCCCGGACTTGATCCGGGGTCTCTGCGAAAGTTCGAAAGGCCCGGAGCGTTCTTCGGGCCTTTCGCTCATGCGGCAACCGGCGCACCACCGGCGGAGATTTCCCGGTCGCGCCGCGATAGGCGTATCAGGGCAAAGGCAAACCTGCCTGCCCTGTCCTTCCCGGCAGCACCCTTCCCCTTGTGGGCGCAGGCGCCTTGCGGCTATGTGGCGCAATGACAGACGCCCCCCGTATCACCGCACTCAGCTGGCTGATGATCGCCACCCTCGGCCTGACCTGGGGCGGCACCTTCCTCGTGACCGAAATCGCGCTGACCGGCATGCCGCCATTCTGGCTGGCCGCGGCGCGGGTCACCTTCGGCGCGTTGCTCATGGCGGTGATCTGGAGCGCGATGGGCTTTCCCCTGTTCAAGGACCCGCCCACCGCAGGGTCCCGCGCAAGGCTGGCGCTGATCGGTTTGCTCAGCTCCGCGCTGCCCTTCGCCCTTCTGGCCTGGGGCCAACAGCATGTCACCTCCGGCTTTGCAGGCGTGGCGATGGCAGCCATCGCGCTGATCGTGCTGCCGCTGGCCCATTTCACCCTGCCCGGAGAGCGGATGAACCTGCGCAAGATCATGGGGTTCTGCATCGGCTTTTGCGGCGTTCTCGTGCTGATCGGCGCGCAGGCGTTCGAAAGCACGGGCGGCGCGTTCGAGAACCTGGGGCGGATCGCCTGTATCGCGGCGGCGGCCTGTTACGCGGTGGGCTCGATCCTGCTGCGCAAACTGCCTGAAGCACACCCCATCGGCCTCGCTTCGGTGCTCTTGCTGATCGGCGCGTGCTATTCGGTGCCGCTGGCGCTGATTGCCGAAGGCCTGCCGCCCCTGCCTTCGGCACAGATCCTCGGGGTGTTGGTCTTTCTCGGGTTGATCCCCACCGCGGCGGCGAATTTCCTGCGCGTGCTTGTCGTGCGCGGCGCGGGTCCGGTCTTCATGTCGCTGGTCAACTACCAGGTGCCCGTCTGGTCGGTGGTTCTGGGCGCCTTGATCCTGAGCGAGCCATTGCCGCCCGCGCTCTTGCTGGCGATGGCGCTGATCCTGACCGGCGTCGGCATCAGCCAGCTGAACGCGCTCAACAGGCTCCTGCGCAAAGGCCAGGCCACGCGGTAAAGACGCGCCGACCGGCCAGGTGTCTCGGTATTTGCCAAGTCACATCTTCGCCTCACCGATCACCTTACCCGTGGTATCGACGGCCCTCACAAAGAGCCTAGTCTGCGCGCCCGGACACCGCAGCGCGCCACAGCGCGATGGCCTGAGCCGTCTCCGCCACGTCATGCACCCGCAGGATCTGAACGCCTTGCGCCAGCGCTGCCAGTGCCACACCGACCGAGCCCGGACCGCGTGCGCGCGCCGTCTGCGCGCCGCCGATGGTGCCTATGAAGCGCTTGCGCGACGCCCCCAGCAGGATCGGCACGCCCAGACTGTGAAACAGGCTCAGCCGCCCCAGAACCGCCAGGTTGTGTTCGAGCGTCTTGCCGAAACCGATGCCGGGATCAGCAATGATCCGCGAGCGCGCGATGCCCGCCGCGACAAGCGCCGCAATCCGCCCTTCAAGAAAATCATACACATCGAGTAACACGTCGTCATAGCGCGGATCATTCTGCATGGTGGCCGGATCGCCCAGCGCATGCATGACACAGACCGGCACCCCGGCCTGCGCCGCCAGCCCTGCCAGCGCCGGGTCGAAGGTAAACCCGGACACATCGTTGATCAGGTCCGCCCCCGCGGACAGCGCGGCCTGCGCGACCGGCCGCTTGCGTGTGTCGATCGAAATCACCCCGTCAAAGCCTCGGTTCCGCAGCCCCTCGATCACCGGCACGACGCGCGCGATTTCTTCGGCCACTTCCACCGCTTCGGCGCCGGGACGTGTGGATTCCCCCCCGATGTCGAGGATATCCGCCCCGGCCGCCGCCATCGCCAGCCCCCCCGCTATCGCGTCACCCGCAGCCGCGTGCAGCCCGCCGTCGGAAAAACTGTCAGGCGTCACGTTGACGATCCCCATCACGGTCGGGCGGCTGGAAGGCATCGCGTGGGGCAACGACCGCTCCGAGACCAGCGCGGCA
>JBFFQZ010000051.1:0-13165 GCA_041573235.1 Sulfitobacter sp.
CGGTTTCTTTCAAGGCTGGAACAACGCGATGTACATCCTCAACATGGGGCTGATTTCTGCGATCATGGCTTTGGGAGTGAACCTGCAATGGGGCTTTGCGGGGCTGTTCAACGTGGGCGTCATGGGGTTCGTGGCGCTTGGCGGGCTTGCCGCGGTGCTGGTGGGCATGCCGGCAACGCCCGGCGCTTTCTCGGCCGGGGGACCGGGGGTTATCCTTGCGCTGCTCCTGGGCACGGGCACGATCGCCGCAGCGGTCACGGCCTATAAGAAGATGGCGCCGGGACGAAACCGCAATCTTGCGATCACCGCGATCCTGATCTTCGGGTTTTTCGTTTTCCGCGGGTTTCTGGACCCCAATGTCGACCTGATCGAAGAGGTGAACCCCGCGCAGACCGGGTACCTGGGCGGGCTGAACCCCGGCACGGACGAAACCTATCGCGACAACGGCTGGATCATGCTGTTTGCCTGGCCGGTGGGCGGGCTTTTTGCGGCCTTTGCGGCGTGGCTCATCGGCAAGGCAGCACTTGGTCTGCGGTCCGATTACCTGGCCATCGCGACGCTGGGCATCGCCGAGATCATCATCGCGATGCTCAAGAACGAGGATTGGCTGACGCGCGGCGTGAAGAACGTCGTCGGCATTCCGCGCCCGGTCCCCTACGAGCTTGACCTGCAGAACTCGGCCGCCTTCGTCGAACGTGCCGCGTCGCTGGGGTTTGATCCGGTCGAAGGCTCGACCTTGTGGGTCAAGTTTCTCTACGCTCTTCTGTTCGCGACTGTGCTGCTGTTGATCTTCTGGCTCAGCCAACGGGCGCTGCATTCGCCCTGGGGCCGGATGCTGCGGGCGATCCGCGACAACGAAGTCGCGGCCGAAGCGATGGGCAAAGACGTGACAGCGCGGCATCTGCAGGTATTCATCCTGGGGTCCGCAATCTGCGGCATCGCGGGTGCGATGATGACCACCCTCGACAGCCAGCTGACACCGGGGACCTACCAGCCGCTGCGCTTTACCTTCCTGATCTGGGTGATGGTGATCGTCGGCGGATCGGGCAGCAATCTCGGAGCGATCCTGGGCGGGTTCCTGATCTGGTTCCTCTGGGTCCAGGTCGAACCGATCGGCCTGTTCCTGATGGACATCATCACAGTGGGCATGGCCGAGGACAGCGCCCTGCGCGCACACCTCATCGATTCAGCAGCGCAGATGCGGCTGATGACGATGGGTCTGATCATGATCCTCGTGCTCCGGTTCAGCCCGCGGGGTCTGATCCCGGAGAAGTAGGCGCGGGCCAGACCCGCCGCCACTCACGGGCGTATCGCATCTGTATGTCGGTACGCCCGCGAGCCGGCTGGGGTTTGCGCTCAGCGCCCTTTGAACAGTCCGCCCAGGATGCCGCGCACGATGCGGCGTCCGGTCGTGCCCTTAAGCTCCTTGATCACCACATTCGCAATCGCGCCTGCGATACTGTCATCCCGGTCCGAGCGGCGCCGGGCGCTGGATGAGCCCCCGGCCTTGCCCGCATAACGCCGCGCCTTCTTGTATTCGCGCAGCGACGGCGTCTCCGCCTCGGCGCGGTCTGCGGCCCTGGCCTCTTCCTCGGCCCTTGCGACAGCAGCTTCGGCTTCTTCCGCGGCCCGTGCCGCCTCTTCGGCCCGTTTGCGCAAGATCTCGAACGCGCTGTCGCGGTCAAGCGGTGTATCGTATTTTCCGGCCATGTCGGAGGACGCCATCAGCGCATTGCGCTGCGCCGCGGCCACCGGCCCCAGCCGGGACGAAGGCGGCCGGATAAGGGTCCGCTCGACGATGCCCGGCACGCCCTTCTTCTGGAGCATCGAAGTCACCGCCTCGCCTACACCGACCTCTCGAATGGCCTCTTCCGTGTCAAAGGCCGGGTTTTCGCGGTAGGTCTGCGCGGCCAGGCGCAGTTCCTTGCGATCCTTTGCGGTAAAGGCGCGCAGCGCGTGCTGAACGCGATTGCCAAGCTGGCCCAGGATATCCTCGGGGACATCCGCGGGGTCCTGGGTGATGAAATAGACGCCAACGCCCTTGGAGCGGATCAGCCGCGCGACCTGCTCCACCTTGTCGACCAGTGCCTTCGGCGCATCGTCAAACAGCAGATGCGCCTCGTCAAAGAAGAACACCAGCTTGGGTTTGTCGGCGTCCCCGACCTCAGGCAGTTCCTCGAAAAGCTCGGACAGCAGCCACAAAAGGAAGGTCGCATAAAGCTTGGGCGCGCCCATCAGCTGGTCCGAGGCGAGGATGTTGATCATGCCCCGGCCATCCGCGTCGAGACGCATCAGATCGGCAAGCTCCAGCGCCGGTTCGCCGAACAGCCGGTTGCCGCCCTGATTTTCCAGCACCAGCAAGCGGCGCTGGATCGCGCCCACGGAGGCGGGTGACACATTGCCATAGCGCAGCGACAGATCGCGGGCATTCTCTCCGATCCAGACCAGCAGGGCCTGAAGGTCCTTGAGATCCAGCAGCGGCAGGCCTTCTTCATCGGCCAGACGGAAGGCGATGTTCAGAATACCCTCCTGGGCCTCGGTCAGCCCCAAGAGCTGCGACAGCAGCAGCGGCCCCATCTCGGACACGGTCGTACGCACCGGATGGCCCTGCTGCCCGAACAGATCCCAGAAGGTGACGGGGAAGGCCGCATAGTCAAAGTCGGAAAATCCGATCGTCGCGGCGCGTTCGGTAAAAGGGCCGTGCAACTTATGCGTGGGATCACCGGGCATGGCGAGGCCGCTCAGATCACCTTTGACATCCGACATGAACACCGGCACGCCCGCGTCTGAGAAACCCTCCGCAAGAATTTGTAACGTAACCGTTTTCCCGGTTCCGGTCGCCCCGGCGATCAACCCGTGCCGATTGGCGTATTTCAGTGACAAAAACTGTTTCGTGCCATAATCCGGCCCACCGCCGCCAAGGAAAATATCAGAACCCAAGTAAAATGCTCCCGCTTAAGTTGCGCCCTTGACAGATCAAGGGACCACGTCCCGCCTGAGCATACTAACTTAACCTTTAGGCGCCATAGTGAAAAAGTCTTCGGTCCATATGTCCTTGGATCGACGGCACTTCCTCCCTGTCAGACTGGCCGTGCCCTCGGGTACGGCCATTTTTTCCAAACAGTTGAAGCAGAGGGCAAAAAAACTTCCCATTCCCTGTTGACGGTTCACGTCCGCTTGAATAACCTTTGGCCAATAAGTCGGCTCAGTCCGGCAGGGAGTAAAAGATATGGAAGGAGGGTGCTATTGCGCCCTCTTTTTTTTCTTTTGCGGATCCGCCATTGCAGAGCTGTGTTTTCCAGCGCGTTCCGGTCGGCAGAAAAACGCTTTCGCGGGACGGTCATCCTGTGCAATGCCCCTGACATACCGGCGCGGGAATGGTAAGCAACGGCGAACCCAAACAACCATGGATTTCTCATGACCAAATTTCTGACAGCCCTGACACTCAGCGCGGCTCTTGCGGCCCTCGCGCCCGTCGCGGGATATGCGCAGACGGCCGCGACGCAATCTGACGCGGCGCCGTCGACGCCCTCCGTCGAGGACCAGCTGAGCCTTGGCGAAGACGCCGATGCGGACCCCGAAGTCGGAAAACCCTATGCCAAGGAAACAAACGGCGCGTGGGAGCTGCGCTGCATCAAGCTCGAAGATGGCACGGACCCCTGCCAGATGTACCAGTTGATGGATGACGGACAGGGCGCACCGGTTGCCGAGGTATCGCTGTTCCGGCTTCCCGAAGGTGGAAAGGCCGTGGCGGGTGCCACGATCATCGTGCCGTTGGAAACCGCCCTGCCCCAACAGCTGACCATGGCAATCGACGGCGGCAAGGCCCGCCGGTATCCTTATGCGTTCTGCAACCCGGTAGGATGCTATGTGCGACTGGGCCTGACCGATGCGGACATCGCCGCATTCAAGCGCGGGAGTGTCGCGCTTCTAAGCATCGTGCCGGCACTCGCCCCGGATCAACGGGTCGAACTGACGCTGTCGCTCGAAGGGTTCACCGCATCCTACGACAAGGTGTCGGTGATCCAGCAATAGAAAGGCCGCAGGCCTCTGCGTCCAAGGCCGCCCTCCGGGGCGGCTTTTTCATTTTGACAATCAGGCGCTTGTCCTGCCCGGGAGGGTGTTCATCCTCAACCGGACCCTAGCCCGCGGTCTGCGGTCTGCGGTCTGCGGAGAGAACGTGATCGCCGCGTCATTTTTCTGCACCACCAGCGCCGGATGCGTGCAGGATTGCAGCGCCTCAGATCTTTCGCAACGCGATGACCGCATTCATGCCGCCAAAGGCAAAGGCATTGCTCAGCGCCACGTTCACGACCGCATCGCGCGCCGTGTTGGGTACGACGTCAAGGGCGCATTCAGGGTCCGCTTCCTGATAGCCGATGGTCGGGGCCACGACCCCGTCACGAAGCGCCATGATGCAGGCCAGAAGCTCCACCGCGCCGGTGCCGCCGATCAGGTGTCCGTGCATGGATTTGGTCGAGCTGATCATCAAACGGTCCGCATGTGGGCCAAAGACATCCGCCACTGCGGCGCATTCCGTCTTGTCGTTGGCGGCCGTGCCGGTGCCGTGGGCGTTGATATATCCGACCTCGTCCGCGTTCAGCCGCGCATCGGACAGCGCCCCCGCAATGGCCCGCGCGGCCCCGTTCTTCGACGGCATCACGATGTCGGAGGCGTCCGAGGACATCCCAAAGCCTGCAACCTCGCACAGGATATCAGCACCGCGCGCGCGCGCGTGCTCATATTCCTCGAACACGAAGATCCCCGCTCCTTCACCCTGCACCATCCCGTTTCGGTTGGCCGAAAACGGGCGACAGGCGTCGCGCGACATCACCCGCAGCCCCTCCCACGCCTTGACGCCGCCAAAGCACAGCATGGATTCTGATCCGCCCGTAACCATCGCGGGCGCCATTCCGGAACGCACCATCGCAAAGGCCTGGGCCATCGCGTGATTGGATGAGGCACAGGCCGTCGATACGGTGAACGACGGCCCCTTGAGGTTCCATTCCATGCTGACATGCGACGCGGCCGCGTTGTTCATCAGCTTGGGCACCACGAAGGGATGAACGCGGTTTTTTCCCTCTTCATAGACGGCGCGGTAATTGTCGTCCCATGTGCTGACGCCGCCACCAGCCGTACCCAGCACCACGCCCGAGCGTGAAGAGGTCTCGCCAGAGAAGACGATGCCAGATTGCTCGATCGCCTCCTTGGCTGCGGCAAGGGTGAACTGGGTGAAGCGGTCATAAAGCGATATCTGCTGTCGGTTGTAGCGGCCTTCGGCCTCGAAGCCGGTGACCTGTCCGCCGATCTGGATCTGCAAACGCTCCACGTCCCGGAACCTGAGCGGGCCGATGCCGCAAGTGCCGTTCGCGAGCGCGGCGTAGGTGTCAGGGACCGAATGACCAAGCGCATTGATCGTACCCGCGCCGGTGATGACAACCCGCTTCACCGCTCAGCCCTGCGCGGCCTTGAGGCGTTCGATCCCCGCCACGATGCTGGCCACGTTGGTGATGTCGAAATCCGATTCCTGCGGGTTGTTGGCGTTGAAGGGCACAGTGATGTCAAATGCCTCTTCGATGGCAAAGATGCTTTCGACCAGACCCAGGCTGTCGATCCCGAGACTCTCCAGCGTGCTGTCCATGGTCACGTCTTCGGGCTCCAACACGGCCTGTTCGGCGATGATGGCGATGACCTGTTCCTTGATGTTCATTGCTCAGTTCCTCTTGACGACACGATCCGGGATCTAGTCATCCCGGTCGCTCTTGAAAACCGCCTTCTTCATGTTCGCGACGTCGCGCATGAGCCGGGGCAGTCGGCGCAGCGCCTTGTAGCTTTCGACCTGCTTGTCCATCGTCGTCGCGGGATAGCCCAGCATCGTGCGCCCTGCGGGCACATTCGACATCAGCTTGGTGCCGCCCCCGGCGATGACGCCGTCACCCACGAAGATATTATCGCTGACGCCGCACTGCCCGGCCAGCACGACATTATCGCCAATCGTGGCCGAGCCCGCGATTCCCACCTGTCCGCAGATCAGGCTGTTGCGCCCAATCACGACGTTGTGCCCCAGATGCACGAGGTTATCGAGCTTCGTGCCATCGCCGATGACCGTGTCGCGGATGGTGCCGCAATCGATCGTGGCCCCCATCCCGATCTCCACATCGTCGCCGATGCGCACCGCGCCCAGCGAATGGATCCGGGTCCACTCCTGCGCCTTGGCGTCGCCCTGATCACCCAGCGTCTTGCGCACGCTTTCCACGCCCGACGGCTCTGCGGTCACGAAGGAGAACCCGTCGCCGCCGATCCGTGCGCCCGGTTGCGCGACAAACCGCGCGCCGATCGTAACGCGCGCGCCGATGCTGACCGCCTCACGCAGATAGGCACCCTCGCCCAGCGTCGTGTTCCAGCCAACGAAACACTGCGGTCCGATGACGCTGCCCGCGCCGATACGCGCCCCCTTTGAGATCACGGCCAAGGGTCCCACGCTTACATCCGCAGCCAGCACGGCCTCCGGATCGACAAAGGCGGTGGGGTGGATCCCGGGCTCGAACCCCTGACCCGGATCCAGCATCCGCGTCAGCCCCGCCATCGCATACCGCGGGCGCGGCGCGATGATCGCGGCTTCCAGCCCCAGCGCCTGCCAATCGGCACCCTGCCACAGCATTGCCGCGCGTGCCGCCCCCTGTCCAAGGCTCTCGGCATATTTCGGGTTCATCGCCAGCGCGAGATCATCGCGCGCAGCCGTCGCAGGTTCCGCCGCACGGCGGATCGTCAGACCGGTATCGCCAACGGCCTCAGCCCCCAGCGCGGCGGCAATTTCTTTCACGGTATGGCTCATGGTGCGCTCCGGTCAGGTCGCGCGCAGATTTACCCCTGAACGCGGGACAGTTCCACCCCTGCCTTTTGCAGGGAGGCCCAGATCAGCGCATCGCGGCCATAGATGTCGCGGCGGAAGTTCAGCTTGCCGCGATCATCCGTAAAGGCCGTGCGATAGATCAGATGTACCGGGATCTGCTCTGCCAGATCGACACGGGTTTCGCGGCCGGTCTTCAGGACGCCGTGGAAATAGGCCTTTGGATCGGTTTCCTGGGCGGCCAGCAGTGTGTAGGCGAAATCAAACGGATCATTGAGCCGCACGCAGCCATGGCTGAACGCGCGCACCTCACGGCTGAACAGAGATTTCGCCGGTGTATCATGCAGATAGATGTTGTACTTGTTGGGAAACATGAACTTCACCAATCCCAGCGCATTGCTCCGGCTGGGCGGCTGGCGCATCGAAAACGGAAAGGTGCGTGCCGAATATTGCGCGAAATCCGCGGCAGAGCGGCTGACCTTTTGGCCGCTGCCGTCCACGATATCGATGTGGCGCACGGCGTTGGGGTCGCGGCGCAGCTCCGGAAGGTATTCGTTGACGATGATGGAGCGGGGCACGTACCAGCTTGGATTGACGACCATATGCGTCATCATGTCAGAGAATTCCGGCGTCGGCCGATCCTCGCGGCTGGCCCCCACGACTGAACGTGTTCGGAACGTCACCCGGCCGTCGTCCATGATCTTGGCCGTGAAATCGGGGATGTTCACAAGGATATGCCGTTTGCCGCGCTCGTGACCCAGCCACCGCTCGCGCTCCATCGCGACGATGACTGATTTGAGCCGGGCCTCGATGCTGCGGTTGATTTCGCTCAGGGTGCTTTCACCGGCAATGCCGTCATCTTCCAGCCCATGGGCGAGCTGAAAGGCGCTGACCGCGGCCGTGATGGTCTTGTCGTACGTCCGCGTGTTCGAGCGGGCGAGGTATCCCATAGACATCAGACGGTTGCGCAGCGCGATCACCTCAGGCCCGGACGCGCCGGGCTTGAGCGTGTCGGCCGGAACCGTGGGGCCCCAACCGCCCTGTGTGGCGCGTTCCTCAAGGATAAGCTTTTGCTTCATCAGGGCGCGGTATTCCAACGTGCGCGGTGCCAGATCGCGCAGGTACGCGGCAGGGCTGTTGCCTGTCAGGAAGCCCGCCATCACGTCCATATGGTCGGCATAATCGACTTCACGCTTGATCGCGCTGACCACGCTCCCGGGGATGAGCGCGCCGCTCTGGATGTCGCGCGCGTATCGCAGGAAGACGCGCGTCATCTCGACCTCTACCATGCCAAGCGCGCGCGGATCCCGCGCCGCCGCCATCTGCCGCTCAAGCGCGTCAGCGTCATAACGCGACGTCGGCAAACCGTGGTCGCCCGCACGGCGCAGCGCGTTCAGAAGCGCCACCCGCCGGGTCCGGTGAATTTCCGCGGCGCCAGTCCAGACGCCTTCGAATTTCTGGGCGCGGTAGAATTTCGCGATGTCGTCATGGCGTGATCCGGCCTCGGCCAGCGCCTGTTTGAACGCGGTCACCTGCGCCGTTCCGGCCTGCGGCCCGGCGAAAACCGCCGCGGCAAGGGCCAGTGCAAACAGCGTGGTGCCGCTGCGGCGCGAAGGAAGTATCGTTAACAACATCTAATAAACCTCGTATGAAACGGCGATCGTCCAGTAATTTTCTTGAGCCCGGCGGCCCCCAAGTCCAATCACATTCCGGACGATAGCGCAGAAAAACCATCAAATGATGCCCAAATGGCACCCCGGCGCTTCAATATATCAAACACTTGTCAAAAAATGCGCAAAAACTTGCCGAAAATTTGCCCGATATGGAACCAAATCGATTCACCACTTGGTTCATCTTTTTCACTATGCGATAGAGGCATTGCATCTGGGGAGATGAAAATAGCGTTCGTGTAACATCACGGACACATTGGCAGAGCACTCAGGCGCGCCTTTAGACAGGCAAGAAACGGGACAGTTACTATGACAGGCACCACATCGGGCATGACCCGCCGCGGCCTCCTCGGGGCGTTCGCGGCAACGGCGGTTGCAGCCGCTCCGACCTTCGCCAATGCAGCGGGCCTGCTGCGCGGCGCGGGCGATATTCGCCGGATCAAGATGTATTCGGGGCGCACCGGTGAGCGGATCGACATGATCTACTGGATCGAGGGCGAGTATATTTCCGACGCGGTCAAGGAAGTGAACCATTTCATGCGCGACTGGCGCACGGACGACGTGGTCAAGATTGACCTGCGAACCGTGGACATCATGGCCGCCGCGCATAATCTTCTGGATGTGAATGAACCCTACATGCTGCTTTCGGGCTACCGCAGTCCGAAAACCAACGCGATGCTCCGTTCAAGATCGCGCGGCGTGGCCAAGAACTCGTTGCACATGCGCGGCCAGGCTGCCGACCTGCGGCTGGCATCGCGGTCCGTAGGCCAGATGGCCAAAGCCGCCGCAGTCTGTCGCGGTGGTGGCGTCGGTCGGTATTCCGGCTCGAATTTCGTACATATGGATTGCGGCGTCGTCCGGACCTGGGGCCGCTGATCCCCACAGGGGCACGCCAAGCACGTAGCCCCGCGAACAGGAAGGGTCCGGCCCGGACCTGAGCTTAAGCGCAACACGCTGGTATTACAGCGTATCCCACCGGCGCAGCATCCAATACCATTGAGCAGGCTTGTCGCGGATCCGCGCGGACAGGCTGTCGTTGAAGGCCTGCGTCATGGTCAGCGGATCCGTCGGCGGAATGGCCGCTTCGAACGCGACCTCGAAACTGCTGCCGTCGCCGACGCGGGTCCCATAGGCTGGCACCATCGGAACATCGAATTTAAGCGCCAGGCGCGCCGCCGCCAGCGAAGTCAGCGCATCGTGGCCCAGAAACGGCATGCGTATCCCGTCGCTCATTTTCTCGTCCAGCAGGATCGCGATGAAACCGCCGCTGCGAAGATGCCCGACAAGCGCCTTGGTCCCGATCTTTCCGGTGGCCAGAATGGGTTTGCCGCCGGCTTCGATCCCGGCGAGCAGCCGGCGCTGATAGTGGCGATTTGTCTGCGGCCGATACACCGCTCCGGTTTCCATGCCGCGCGCCGCCAGCACCGAGCGAATGGCCTCCCACTGCCCGAAATGACCCGAGACGATGATCGCCCCCTTCCCCTCGGCGCGCGCTTTTTCAAGCGTTGCAAGCCCGGGGCCGGAAATGGCGATGTCATCGCGATATTTCTGGAACTCTGCGCAATGGTAAATCTCGAACAGCGTCCGCCCCATGTTCCGCCCGATGTTGCGGCACAGCGCCATGCGTTCGGACGACGAAAGGTCTGGAAACACCCGTTTCAGATCGCGGTCGATCTGGCGGCGCGCAGCGGGAAAATAACGCGCTGCAAGCCCCGTAAATGTGCCCAACGCACGCGCACGTTTTTCAAAGCCGCGCCACCGCGACAGGGTGAGCGCAGAAAACAGCGGGAAATACCGAAGGTGATGCCCGACAGAGAGGAAACGGCGAGAGAACACACCGCAGTATATGCTTGGAAATTCACAGCGCGCCAAGGGCAAAAACGCTTGTCTGCACTGCACGGCTACGTCGGGGGTTGGGGCCGGGACACAAGCGGATCGCGGCGCGTTCCCCCGGCAGGCACGACCCCGCAACTCCACGCCAATCGACTGTGTACGTGTCCGACGAAAGATTGATCATTGCCAAGCCGAGCCGGCACAGTATTCTCATTGCTGTATTAACAGGTCTGACCGCGCATATCGTGATCAGACGCGCGCATACTCCGCCAAGGCCTGAACCCAGGCTCATCGGAATGCAACAGACAGAATTCAAAGGGGCGCGACATTGGCGAAGCCCCTCGTTTAATGAACGTATTTCGCGGCCCTGAGCCCTATCATGGCTCCCATTTCAGGAGAATATCATGTCATTGATCATTACAGGCGTATTGGATGCCACGCTTCCCGGCGGAAACCCGAAAGTGGTAGAGCTATACGTCACGGCCGATATCTCCGATCTGTCGATCTATGGGCTTGGCTCGGCCAATAACGGCCTCGGCACGAATGGAGAGGAATTCAGCTTTCCGCCTGTCCAGGCCACGGCGGGCAGTTTCATTTACGTTTCCGCCGAGGCCATCGAGTTTCAGAACTTCTTCGGGTTCGCGCCCGACTACACCAGCGGTGCGGTCGCAATCAACGGCGACGACGCGATCGAGCTGTTTCAGGACGGCACGGTGATCGACACGTTCGGGCAGATCGACATTGATGGGACCGGTACCGAATGGGAGTATCACGACGGTTGGGCCTACCGCAGGAACGGTGCGACCGCCTCGCCGACATTCGACATCGGCCAGTGGGATTTTTCGGGGCCCGATGCGCTTGACGGTGTGATCAGCAATACCGACGGCGCGACAGCCGCTTTCCCGACGGGCAGCTTCGAGCCCACCGCGGGCCCGGCCCCTGTACCGGTATTTACCATCAATGAGATCGACGCAGACAACCCCGGCACCGACACGGCGGAATTCATCGAGATCTACGATGGCGGCGTCGGGAATTCCGCGCTCGACGGACTGAAGGTCGTGTTGTTCAACGGAAACGGGGATTCAGCCTATGATATGATCGCGCTCGATGGGTACACCACCGATGCCGACGGCTTCTTCGTCATCGGGTCGGCCGATGTGGCGAATGTCGATCTGATCGCCTTTACCAGCAACGGTTTGCAGAATGGCGCCGATGCGGTGGCGCTTTATGACGGAGAGGCGCCGACCTTGCCGACGACCGACAACCTGCTGGACGCCATCGTCTATGACACGGCTGATCTGGACGATCCCGGGCTGCTATCAGCGTTGGGCCAGACGGTTCAATACGACGAGCGCGCCAATGGCGACAGCGCGGCGCATGCGCTGGCCCGCGATGTTGACGGAACCGGCACCTTCGTGGCCCAGGCGCCGACACCGGGCAAGAGCAATGCCATCCCGCTGAAGAAGATCCACGAGATCCAGGGCAGCGCGGGCACGCAAGACATGGCTGGTCTGGGCATTGATGACAAGAGCCCGCTCGTGGGTCAGACCGTGACCGTCCACGCCATCGTCACCGCCAGCTTCCAGTCATCCGTTCTTGGCAGCCAGGGCGATCTGAACGGCTTCTACATTCAGGAGGAAGACGCGGACCAGGATGGAAACGACCTGACGTCAGAGGGGCTTTTCGTCTTTGATGGCCTGATCCGGGATGTCGATCTCGCCGTCGGCGATCTGGTCGAGATTACCGGCACCGTCAAAGAATTTGGCGGCCAGACCCAGATCAGCGCAACCTTTGCGACCGTGCTCGACACCGCGCAGACCCTGCCGACGGCGGTCGAGGTTGTTTTCCCGACTGCAGGCGTGGCGCTGGACAGCTCGGGTAAATATCTGGCCAACCTCGAAGCCTATGAAGGCATGCGGGTTTCCATCGCGCAGGACATGACCATCACCGAGTTGTTTAACCTCGACCGGTATGGCCAGTACGATGTCACCTATGGTGGCCGGATCACGCAATTCACCCAGGACAACGCGCCAGACGTCGCGGGCTATGACCAACACCTGCAGGAAATCGCCGCGCGCACGCTCGTGCTGGACGACGGGCTGACCTCGCAGAACCCAACGTCGATCAGCGTCATCGACGGCAACGATGGCGTCCTGACCGCCTCCGACAGCTTCCGAATGGGCGACACGATCACGAACATCTCGGGCGTTGTGAGCTATTCTTTCGGTGAATACCGCATTCACGCGCCCACGGGCGATTATTCACAAAACAATCCGCGCCCCGAGTCACCACCGGTTCTGGAGGGCAATTTCAAGGTCGCCAACCTGAACGTGCAGAATTACTTCACCACCATCGACAATGGGGCGCTCACCGATCTGGGCGATCCGCCACGCGGTGCGGACACGCCTGAGGAATTCGACCGTCAGGCGACAAAGCTGGTCAATGCCATCGTCGCGATGGACGCGGCCGTGGTGGGGCTGGTCGAGCTTGAGAACGACTTTGTCGGCGACACCTTCGCGATCAAGGATCTGGTGGCACGTCTGAATGCCGCGCTGGGATCGCAGGTCTATGATTTCGTCGATCCCGGGCAGGAGTTCGTCGGTACGGATGCCATCGCCAACGGGCTGATCTATCAGGTCGACAAGGTGGCACTGCAAGGCCAGCTTGCGATTCTCGAAACCTTCGAGGGCCGCGATTTTCTCGATCCACTCGGCGCGGGGCGTGATCTGAACCGTCCCGCCATCGCGCAGACCTTCGAGGATCTGCAAACCGGGCAAACCCTGACCGTGTCGGTCAACCATCTCAAATCCAA